>NZ_JANSJI010000138.1:36207-59209 GCF_047462475.1 Synechococcus sp. H55.11 | reverse complement strand
GGCCTGGGATCCCTCTCTCCGGCGGCCAGGCGTCTGCTGCGCCTCTACCATGGCGGCAGCTTTATCTTTCTGGGCCTGCTGTGGCTGCTGGTCGGGATCCCCAGCCTTTGGGCGCTGCGGGCAGATCTCATCCGCCTGTGGAACCACTTCACCTGGACGGGCCTGCGCTATGCCCTGTTTTACCGGCCCGGCTGGCCTACCTTCGGCCTTTTGCTGTGCGTCAGCTTCACGCTGGGGATCTTGATCGCCCAAAGCCGCTACGAGCTGTTTGGCCTCTATCCCATGGAGCGCCTGATGTTGGAGCGCCAGTCCCGCTGGATTTTGTCTTTGCCCGCCTGGCATCCGCTGCGGCGCTGGCTGGTGCGCACCTTGGATTCCCGCTAGTTGGCCTGGCCGAGAACTGGGATCCCTGACCAGATGTCCCGTCTTGCCATGGCTGCTGTTGCTCCTTGGCTGAGGTCAACGGCTGTCAGCGCCGGTTTGGAGAAGGTTGCAACACACAGCAGAGTAGCCTGGTAGGCAAATGCTTAAGCTTGCTTCCGGGGCAGCAGTAGAGCCCTTTGGGCTCCGCCTGTCCAAGACCCTGTCTTAGGAGGCACTTGTGGCGGCTAGGGATCGTTGCACAATCCGAGATAGACGAGCCTTCCGACGGGCGGCTGTGTTTTTGTGGAGAACCCCTGTTTTGGCCGCTTTGTCGATGCGGCTAAAGGCAGCGCTCATCGCCGCTTGAATCTCCTGCAGGGTTTCCGGTTGGGGGTTGGCGGCGTAAGTAGAGGAGAGAGAGATCACTTTTTTCATCAGCGCGCGCACCATGGCTTTGGTAGCTTTGTTGCGTAGCCGATTTCGCTCGGCAATCTTGACGCGCTTGATGGCAGATTTAATGCGTGGCATGGTCGAGAGGGAAGCTACGGCGGAGATCTAGCATACCATTAGAGTTTGGAGCTCCACCAGTTCCTGCCTCTCCTACGACGGGATCCCCATGTTTCGAGATTGCAGCTCCCTCCTCTTGTTCAACCCGCCTGCCCTTTTCTATGGGGTTGCCGTTTGCGATGTGGATCGGGACGGGGCTTTTGAGCTGTTTGTGTGCGGCTTCCGCGGCCCGAATCGGGTTTTGAAGTGGAACGGCCAGGCGCTGGTGGATCTGGTGGACGATACTCTGGCCGATGCAGGGCGCATGGCCATTGGGGTGGCTGCCGGCGACTTCGACGGCGACGGGCAAGAAGAACTCTATGTTTTGAATACCGATACCTTCGGCGGGCGCAAGCGCTTTGGGGATCGCCTCTTCGACTGGCAGGGATCCCGTTGGGTGGATCTGTTCTCTCTACCCCACAACCAAGATGCCCTCAACTTGACGGCCGGTCGCTCGGTGGCCTGCGTGGATCGCTTTGGCCAGGGGCGGTACGGGTTTTTCGTGGCCAACTACGGCGGCCCCATGCGCCTTTACGAGCTGGGCTCCAACCAGATGATTGCCGATGTGGCACCGGAGGCGGGGGTGAACCGGGTAACGGGCGGGCGGGGGCTGGTGGCCCTGCCCTTGGTCTCGCAGCGGATGGACATGTTTGCCGTCAACGAGCAGGGGCCCAACTTTTTGTTTCGCAACCGCGGGGATGGCACCTTCGAGGAGATTGCCGCCGAGGTGGGGCTGGCGGATCCCGGCGAGCATGGGCGGGGGGTGGCAGCGGTGGATCTGGATGGGGACGGGCGGCTGGACTTGGTCTACGGCAACTGGGAAGGGCCGCATCGCCTCTGGATCCAAACCCCCGGCGGCATCTTCAAGAACGTGGCCCCCCCAGATCTGGCCAGACCCTCCCGCATTCGCACAGTCATTGCTGCCGACTTCGACAACGACGGCTACCCGGAGCTGTTTTTTAACAACATCGGCGAGCCCAACCGCCTGTTTGGCTGGCGCTCCGGCCGCTGGCAGGCCATTGACATTGGAGAGGCTGCCGAGCCGCAGGGATTGGGGACGGGAGCGGCAGTCGCCGATGTGGATGGGGACGGTCGCCTGGAGCTGCTCATTGCCCACGGCGAGTCGGGCGCCCAGCCCCTGAGCTTCTACCGCCCCCTGGCTAATGGCAACAACTGGCTAAGGGTCTTGCCCCTCACCCGCCAAGGATCCCCGGCCCGCGGCGCCCTGGTGCGGCTGATCACCTCTACCCGCACCCAGATCTATCCCATCGATGCCGGCAGCGGCTACCTCTGTCAGATGGAGCCGGTGGCCCACTTTGGCCTGGGATCCGAAACGCTGGTCAAGGAAATCCAGATCCAGTGGCCGGACGGAAAACAGTTGCAGGTGGCTCGCCCGCCGGTCAACCAGCTCCTGCGGATCCCCTATCCTGGCTAGCTCCCCTGAGAGATCTACTCAGCGGAGCCTGAGATCCCTGCCCATTCCGGCTGCACGGGGCGCTGCCAGTGTTCCCACCAGGCCAGCACCTCAGGTGAGCTGCCGTTGGCAGGAGCGGAGAGGGGGGGAGAAGGGGGTGTCAGCCAACTGACAGGCGTGGGGATCAGGCAACTGGGGTGGAGAGGTCGCAAATCGCGGTAGTGGCTGCTGCGGATGGCTAGGATCTCCTGCTGGATGACCTCCAGGGGCTCGCCCAGCTTCAGCAGCACATGGCTGCACAACCCCAGGCTGGCCTCAAATTCCGGGTGGACGACTTCTCGGGCTCCCAACTGATAGAGCTGCTCAATGTCCTCTTCATGGGTGGCCCGCACCACCACATCCAGGTGGGGCGCCAGTTCCAGCGCCCGTTTCAGGCAAAGGCGCATGCTCAGGCGATCCGGCAGGGCGATCACCAGGGCGCGAGCTTGGGACAGACAAGCTTTCTCCAGCACCGGGGCGCTGGCGGCATTGCCGTAGAGATAGGGGATCCCGCGCGAGCGCAACTGTTGGATCACCCGTTCCGACTGGTCAATCACCAAAAGGGGATGGCGACGGGCTTCCAGGATGCGCACGATGTCTTGCCCCACCTGTCCATAGCCGCACACCACCACGTGCCCCTCTTGGGGAGCGTCGGGAGCCAGAGCGCGGGGCTGCTCGCTCCCTTCCAGCCAACGGGCCCAGAAGGGGATCCCTTGTAAGTTTGCCAGCAGTCGCGGCGCGCCCCTGAGCAGAAAGGGAGTGACGAGCAGGGTAACAGCGGTGGTGCTGACGATGAGCAAATAGAGTTGCCGCGACACCAGCCCCAGCGCCTGCCCTTCGCTGGCCAAGACAAAGGAGAACTCGCCGATCTGCGAGAGGCCCAGCCCCACCAACACCGCTGAGGGGAGCGGGTAGCCGAACAGACCGGCCAAAGGGGCCACCAGGCAAAACTTGCCCACCATCACCAGCCCCACTAACCCTAGGATCAAGGGCAGGTGGGCGGCGATAAAGCTGGGATCGATGAGCATGCCAATGGCAGCAAAAAAGAGGGCGGCAAACACATCCCGCAAGGGCTCTACGTAAGCCAGGGTCTGGTCGGCGTATTCCACTTCTGAGATCATCAGCCCGGCGATAAAAGCCCCGATCTCACTGGAAATGCCCAGCCGCTCCGTCAACAGGGCAATCCCCACACAGAGGCTGATCACCCCCAGCAAAAACACTTCTTTGCTCTCCTGCTGCGCCAAAAGCCGCAGGAAAGCGGGCACCAGCCACATCCCGCCCACCACCGCCCCCAGCCCCACCAGGCCGATTTCTGCCAGCGCCTTGGCCAGGGATCCCGCCAGCTCCGGCAAAGGACAATCCAAAGCCGGCAACACCGCCAGCATCAGCCCTACCGCCAGATCCTGCACAATCAAGATCCCCAGCATGGCCTGAGCTTGGGGCGTGCCCATCTGGTTGGTCTCGATGAGGCTTTTGAGCACCACCGCCGTGGAAGACAGAGAGAGCACCGCCCCCAGGAAGATCCCCTGCACCGGCGTCAGCCAGCCGCTGGCCACCGCCAGCACCGCTGTGATCGCGATGGTCAGGCCGATCTGCAAGGCACCGCCGCCAATGGCGATCCCCCGCACCTGGCGCAATTCTTTGAGGGAAAACTCCACCCCCAAAGTAAATAGCAAAAAGGTCACCCCAAACTGGGCCAGGGTTTCCACCTGCACCAACTCCTTGATCCACCCCAGCCCCGCCGGCCCCACCAGGATCCCGGCCAGCAAATACCCCAGTAACACCGGCTGCCTCAACAGGGAGGCCAAAAATCCGCCCGCCGCCGCTGCCGCCAACACCGTCACAATGTCCAAAATCAGGCGAAAGTCTTCCTGCACCGAGACACCCCACCAGGAGTATGAACTTTTGTAGCCGATCCTGAGGATTCTTCCACGATACTGCTTTCTTCGGCCTTGCGGACAGACTGGGCCCAACCCAAAGCGCTGCAAACCGGCTCCCAAAGGGGATGCCGCGTCATTCAGCCTGGGTTGTTGGATAGCTAGAGGGGGAATCAGGAGAAATTTTTGTTAAAAGTTGCTGACAACACCCCAAAACCGTAGCTTATAATACAGAATGTAGACAGAAATCGTTCATCCTTTCGCCTGCCGTTTGGCTCATCGTGGGGCGAGATGGCGGCCAGAGGACGGAAGTAGGGAATTATCCCGAAGGAACGCGCCTCAAACCTTGTGACTGTCCAGGGGACATCCCAGGTCACTTCTCAACTCAGGAAGTGAAGTGGATACAGACCATTACATTTGGAGGCGAAAATCATGGAACTCTCTTACCGTGGCGTTGATTACACCCGCCCTTCTGCCACAGCGGCAGTTTCTCCTGGCAAAGTGGGAGGTCGGTACCGGGGGCTGGACTGGCGGTTCCGCCACCTGAGCAAGCCGGTGGTTTTGCCCACTAACCTGAACCTGCTCTATCGAGGCGTGGCCTATCGTACCGAGGCTGCGGCAGCGCCGGCTCCAGCCGCTCCGGTGATGGCAGCTGCTCCGGAGGCGGGCCGTTCCCATATTCTGGACGAGTTGGCTCGCCGCCTGATGATGGGTCATCAACGCGCGATTCGGATTCGGCAGCAAGCCATGTTGGTGCGCGGCACGGAGCAGGTTGGGCTGCACGTCAATGTGCGCAACTTCTGGAACCGCATCCAAGGAAAGGTGCATCCCACCTTCCGTCTCACCTATGACCGCAGCCGAGTCAGCATGAGCTGACTCACTTGTAGCTGTTGATGCTCTGGCACAAGCCTAAGGATCCCGGCCGGGAGCCTTTTTTTTGGGTGCTGTTGACGATGGGGTAGCCCAGGGGAGTGTGGAAACAGGGATCCCAGTAGGCTGCAGGGGGCAGCCACCCTTGGGTCGAGCGGCTCGTGGTGGGTGGGATGGCTGCTAGGCCCGCCGGAGGGGGTGGGGGGATCCGACCCCCGCTGTCGTTTAGAGGGGCTCCCCGACCATGATCAAAGAGCTGGTGAGGCGTTCCAGGATGCGGGTGGTCGTGTCGCTGAAGGATAGGCTCCCGCTGGGGTTGCGCCGCCGAAAAGAGGGCAACACCACCAGGTCAAACCCTTGGGCCTCCTGCAAGAGGGCTTCGACGACATCGTCGCTGGCCAAGACCTTTACCTGGACAGGGCAGCTCAAGTCCGGCTGTTGGGCCAGGGACAAAAGCTGCGCCTCCAGCCACTGGCGATCGCTTTCGGGGGTGCTGGCGAGGCAGATGTGGAGCAAGGTAACCTCTCCCTGGTTGGCGGCAGCCAAGATCTCGGCTAAGCGCACTGCCCGAGCCGCCTGCGAGCGAAAGTTTTCCAGCGCCACCAGGATCCGCCGCAGCTTGTGAGAGGGCTGGAGCAGGCGCGCCACGGCAACCGGGCAATGGGCGGCCCAGAGGACGCTATTGATGACACTGCCGAAGAGGCGGGCCCGCAAGCGGGTGGGATCGCTCCAGCCCATGACGATGAGGCTGGCGTTCTGCTCACGGCTGGCGTGGTTGATCCCTTGGGCAACGTGACTGTCGATGCGGCTGAGGGGGGTAACTTCTACTCCCGAGGCCTGACAAAACTCCACTGCCCGCCGCAGCAGATCCTCGCCGTGTTCTAGAGAGTCCTGCAGCAAGGGAGAGTCCATGTGCAGGTGGCCGGTCGCCACTGCGAGGGGAACCACCCGCCCGCCCTCGTGCTTGGCCAGGAGGCAGGCCATCTCCAGCAGGTTTTCCTCGGTTTCGGGATTGGCCAGCGGCACCACGACCACGTAGGGCGGGGAAGGCGGCGCTGCAGAGGCGGGAGCGACCCCTGCGGCAGATGGAAGCCGACCCTGTTCCTCCTCCATAGCCATTTGCGTGGCCGCCCGACTGGTCAAAATTGGGCCCAGGGTGGCCGTAACCAACATCAACACCACCACGCTGTTGAGCACCTCTGCATTGAGCAACCCCACGCGGTACCCCACCAGGGTTGCCGCCAAGGTGGCCGCCACCTGGGGTAAGGAAAGCGACCACATCATCAACTTTTGCGCCGGGGTGTAGTGGTAGAGCCACTGACAGAGTTGGGCGGCAGCGTATTTGCTCAGGGTCAACCCCAGCAGGATACTCAACATCAGCCAAAGGGAGCTGAGGGTTTGTAGAAAGGCGCGCAGGTCGAGCAACAGCCCTATATCCACAAAGAAGACGGGGATGAACAAGATGCTGCCGACAAAGACGATCTTTTCTTTGACAGAGCCCTCCCGCAGCACATCGTTCACGGCTAGCCCCGCCAGAAAGGCGCCGATGATCTTCTCTACCCCAATCCATTGCGCCCCCAGAGCCGCCACAAACAGAGCCAGCAGCACAAACAAAAATTGGTTGCCCTCTTCGCTGCCGGTTACACGAAAAAACCGCTGCCCCAGCCAGTCCACCCCAAACAGCACCGCAGCCGCATAGAGCAGCAGGGATCCCAGCAGCCGCACCAAGCTCCAGAGGGAAAACTCGCCGCCGTGGATGCCGACGCAGACCGCCAAGACCAGCAGCGCGGCAATGTCGGTGAAGATGGTGCCGCCGATGGTGACCAGCACCACCTCGTTTTTCACCAGGCCATAGCGGCTGACAATGGGGTAGCCCAGGGGAGTGTGGGAGGCAAACAGGGATCCCAGCAGGATGGCGGCGTTCCAGCCGAAGCCAAATAGCCGCCCAATGGCAGTGCCCACGGTTAGAGGGATGGCAAAGGTCAACACGCCAAAGGTGGCGGAGCGGTTGCGGGTCTGCCGAAATTGCTCCAGGTCGATCTCCAGCCCGGCCACAAACAGCAGGTAGACCACGCCGATATCCGAGAGCAACTGCACCGTCGGCAGCTTTGAGCTCAGCAGGTTCAGCCCCTGCGGCCCCAGGGCGATCCCCGCCGCCAAAAGGCCCACCAGCCCCGGCAGGCGCAGCCGCTCAAAGAGCAGCGGCACCACCAGGATCACCCCCAGCAGTAGAGCAAACGAGAGGATAGGCTCCTCTTGCAAAAGTGAGCGTATGGCCTCCATCGGCCAGGCCCCTGGCTGGACGTCTCCCTAATTATGGAAGCAATCCTCCCAACTAGCCACGGGGAGACCTCGCCCGCCTCAACCCTCCCTTTCCAGGCTGGGAAAGTCCCTGCTGGCGATCCCGACTTCAGCAGCTTGGGATCCCCCCCATTCCCAGAACTGGGCGAGCCTTAGAGAAACTGGTGGCTTTCCGGCT
The DNA here is from genome assembly GCF_047462475.1 of Synechococcus sp. H55.11. NCBI lineage: Bacteria > Bacillati > Cyanobacteriota > Cyanophyceae > Synechococcales > Synechococcaceae > Synechococcus > Synechococcus sp. H55.11. The sequence goes on along the minus strand of NZ_JANSJI010000138.1, from coordinate 51,621 downwards.
GCAACACCACCTCGTTGGGCACGGCATTGGCGGGCAGCGTGAGGATAAAGCGAATGGCCTCGGCAGCCGTGGCAGGGCTGAGCATTTTGTCCCGCTGCACCTTGAGGCTGATGGGATCCCAGAAGGGTGAGTCAATGCCGCCAAAGTAAAACAGGGTAAAGCGCACCCCAAAGCGCTTCAGCTCATCGGCCATGCACTTGCTAAAGCCGACCACGCCAAATTTGGCGGCACAGTAAGCTGCAGCCATAGCCATAGGGTGACGCCCAAGAATGCCGGGGAAGTTGAGGATGTGGCCGGATTTTTGCTCCCGCATGGCGTTGGCCGCCAGTTGGCTGGTGTAGAAGCTGCCCTTGAGGTTGACCGCCAGCATCTGCTCCAGGTCGGCAGGGGTAATTTGCGGGGCAGGCTTGAGGATCCCAGCCCCCGCCAGGTTGATCAACACGTCGATCCGCCCGTGCCTTTGTAGGGTTTGGTTGACAAGGGCCTCGACCTGGCTGTAGTCCGTCACATCGGCAGGGATCCCCAGCCCGGAGGCAGCCCCCAGGGACACCGCTTTCTCCGCCAAGGTGGAAAGGGGATCCTCTCGCCGCGCCGCCAGCACCAGATGGGCTCCGGCCTGGGCCAACAGAGGCACAAGGGCGCTGCCAATACCCCCTGTGGCCCCTGTAACAAGAACAACCGCCTGGGACAATGAGGAAGACACGTTACGTTTTTTAAACTCTTTCTCTCATCATACCCAGGGAGTGGCCTTGAGGGAGGATCCGGAGGGCTAAACGCGACGCAGCCGCAGTCTTTGCACCCATTCTTCCCCGAAGCGCAGCCGGTCTGCCATTTTTTCTGGACTCACCTGTTGGTCATCCCGCCAAACGATAAGCTGCGGCCCGGATCCCTCGGCACAACAAGGAGCATGTTGCTCCAAAAAGCTAAGAAAACTAGGATCGAAGCGCAGGCGAACCTTGGCCTCATCTTCTCCGCGCAAGAGGTATTTGCGGGAAAACCGAGGGTGGCTCTCGAAGTTGATATCTTGCATGCCAAAGGCTTTGGCGATGTCGTGAAACAGGGGAATATTCGGATGTAGCCGAAAGTGAGGTAGCCGCAGATCTTCGCAATAGGCCCAGAAAACAGACTGGGGATGAGTGCCGCGACTCTTGCCCCAGACAATCCTGCGACTCTTGCCCCTGCCGCTGTGGTACTTATAGGTGTACTGATAGTCAAAGGCACCGATCTCACTTCCATCGATTAGCCGCTTGGACATTGAGTTGTAGAAACGTCGATCGTAGCCTTGTTCAAATAGTTCAAAGCCTGCCTGAAGCAAGCGGGAGCGGATCCCTTCGGGTAGCTCCGCTGAAAACGACATGCCCAGGCTCCTGGCCACCTGCTCCAAAGCTTCCCGACGCTTCTTCTCTAGATAGTCAGCTAGATAGACAACAAGCGCCAGAAGGCCGATAAGAAAAAACGAGAACAGAACAAAAATAAGCCATTCCATTGCAAACCCTCCCTCCAACCTCTAGACTTCGGCGCTCACACCCAGAATACCTGGGCAGGCGCAAAAAAAGGGGATCCCCACGGCAAAAGAAGGGATCCCGTTCCAAAACCTCATTCGAGAACGAATGTTTTGGATGAAAACCTCGATCAGGCGTCAAAATAGAGTGCGAACTCGTAGGGGTGAGGCCGCAGGTTGATGGGGTTGATCTCGTTGTCGATCTTGTACTCGATATAGGTCTGGATGAGATCTTCGCTAAAGACACCTCCCTCCAGCAGGAAGTCATGATCCTTCTGCAGGTTCTCCAAAGCGTCCAACAGGGATCCAGGTGTGGAGGGGATCTTGGCCAGCTCGTCCGGCTCCAGATCGTAGATATCCTTGTCGAGGGGCTCGCCGGGGTGGATCTTGTTTTTGATCCCGTCTAGGCCGGCCATCAACATGGCCGAGAAGGCGATGTAGGGGTTGCAGGTGGCATCTGGGCAGCGGAACTCCAGACGCTTGGCTTTGGGATTGTTGCCGGTCACCGGAATGCGAATGGAAGCCGAGCGGTTGCCCTGCGAGTAGGCCAAGTTGACTGGCGCCTCAAACCCGGGCACCAAGCGTTTGTAGGAGTTGGTGGTGGGGTTGGTGAAAGCCAAGATCGCCGGAGCATGCTTGAGCAGGCCGCCGATGTAGTAGAGAGCTGTCTCGCTCAGGTTGGCGTAGGTGCCTTCGCTGTAGAACAAGGGCTGACCATCCTTCCAGAGGGACTGGTGGGTGTGCATGCCGGTGCCGTTGTCGTTAAACAGGGGCTTGGGCATAAACGTCACCGTCTTGCCGTGCTTGCGGGCCACGTTCCGGATCACATATTTGTAGACCATCATGTAGTCGGCAGCGGTGACCAGATCGGCGAAGCGATAGCCCAACTCCCCTTGCCCGCCGGTCGCCACCTCGTGGTGATGCTTCTCGATGGGCACCCCCAATTTGCCCATGGTCAGCAGCATCTCTGTGCGGATATTTTGGTGCGCATCGGTGGGCGGAACGGGGAAATAGCCCTCCTTGTAGCGAGGCTTGTAGCCGAGGTTGCCACCTTTCTCCTCACGGCCTGAGTTCCAGCGACCTTCAATGGAATCCACAAAGTAGTAGGCCGAGTTTTGAGTTTGGTCGAAACGAATATCCTCAAAAATGAAAAATTCCGCCTCCGGCCCGAAGTAGGCGGTATCGGCAATGCCTGTCGATCGCAGATAGGCGACGGCACGGGCAGCAAGGCTGCGGGGACAGCGGCTGTAAGGCTGGCCAGTGCGCGGCTCAACGATGCTGCAAGTCATGCTGAGGGTGGGCACCTCGAGAAAGGGATCGATCCAGGCCGTCTTGGGATCCGGCACCATGTACATGTCCGACTCGTTGATTGCTTTCCAGCCCCGGATGCTGGATCCATCGAAGGGGAGCCCCTCGGTGAAGGTTTCTTCCTTAATCATCGAGGTGTGGAAGGAGACATGCTGCCAGGTGCCGAAGATATCGACAAACTTGAGATCCACCATCTGGACATTGTTGTCCTGGATCATCTGAAGCACTTCTTGGGGCGTGGATGCCATCGCTCTCTCCTGATTGGGTTGCAGTTAAGACTGGGGAAATTGTGGCTGAAACAAATGGGATCCCAGCGGATGATCCCCGCGCCTCGACTTGGATGGGCCAAAAGCGCTCACCCATCCTAGAAAGGCCAACACCGGCATTTTGTAGCTTCTGATACAAAACTGGCCCGGCTCTGGCCTTCTGCCCAACTGATGAGACAACCTGGGCAAGACCTCTTGCCGCCAGCTCAGGATTAGGCCCGCCAGCAGTCCACACCTGCGTTCTAGATAGGCCAATGCCTCGGCTGCCCCAAGGGAGCGAAAATAGGACTGACGAGCCCCAGCCTCGCCCAGTTCGCCGAATCGTGTTAGGCTAAAGCGTAGTCATTATGAGTTTGATGTAATATCCCTGTTGCAGAAGGAGAGAGAGCGGATGACAGAGCAAAGTCGGATTGAGAATGTGGTGATTATCGGTTCTGGCCCTGCTGGGTTTACGGCGGCCATTTACGCCGGGCGCGCCAACCTGAAGCCAGTTGTGTTTGAGGGCTTCCAGGCGGGCGGGATCCCGGGTGGGCAACTGATGACCACCACCGAGGTGGAGAACTTTCCGGGCTTTCCCGAGGGCATCAGCGGCCCCCAACTGATGAAAAACATGCGCGCTCAAGCGCAGCGGTGGGGGGCGGAGCTCTACCCCGAGGATGTCACCTTTGTGGATCTGAGCCAGCGGCCTTTTGTCGTCCGTTCTGACGAGCGGGAAGTGCGCACCCACAGCTTGATCATCGCCACCGGGGCCACGGCCAAGCGCCTGCACCTGCCCGGGGAGGAGACCTACTGGAACCGCGGCATGTCCGCCTGCGCCGTCTGCGATGGGGCCATGCCCATGTTCAAGGGGGTGGAGTTGGTGGTGATCGGCGGTGGCGATACCGCCTGTGAGGAGGCCACCTACCTGACCAAGTTTGGATCCCATATCCACATGCTGGTGCGCAGTGGCAAGATGCGGGCCAGCAAGGCCATGCAAGACCGGGTGCTCAACCACCCCAAGATTACGGTGCACTGGCACACCGAGGCGGTGGAAGTCCTGGGCGACGGCCAGCGCCTGACCGGGGTGAAGGTGCGCAACAACCAGACGGGCGAGATCCGGGAGATGGCGGTGGGCGGCCTGTTCTACGCCATCGGCCACAAGCCCAACACTGACTTGTTCACGGGGCAACTGGAGCTGGATGAAGTGGGCTACATTGTCACCCGCCCAGGATCGGTAGCCACCAGTGTAGAGGGCGTGTTTGCCGCCGGGGATGTGCAGGATCACGAGTTTCGCCAGGCCATCACCGCTGCCGGCACCGGCTGTATGGCGGCCATGTTAGCGGAGCGCTGGCTCTCGGAACACGGCCTGGCTCAGGAGTATCACGTCTTGCCCCAGAGCCATCCTAAACCCAGCTCTGCTGCCGCCCCGCCTGAGGCAGAGTTGGCGGAGGAATCTGCGGTTGAGGAAGCCAGCTTTGCGGAGAACGGCCACGAGGATCTGGATTTCAGCAAGACCTGCCATGAAGGGAGCTATGCCCTGCGGCGGCTCTACCACGAAAGCAATCGCCTGCTGATGGTCAAGTACACCGCTCCCACCTGTGCCCCTTGTCATGCCCTCAGGCCAATCTTGAACAAGGTCATCGAAGAGTTTGCCGACAAGCTGCACGTGGTGGAGATCGACATCGAGAAGGATCCGGAGATTGCCGAGGCAGGCGGGGTAGCTTGCACGCCGACGGTGCAGTTTTTCAAAAACAAGGAGCTGGTGGCGCAGGTGGTGGGCGTTAAGCCCAAGTCCCACTACCGAGAGGTGATCCAGGCCAATTTGTCTGAAGCAAGATCAGCTTGAGGTAGTCCCCCTCACCCCCAGCCCCTCTCCCCGAGGGAGCTGCCCTCACCCCCGGCCCCTCTCCCTTGGGGACGCCCTCACCCCCAGCCCCTCTCCCCAAGGGAGAGGGGAGCTAGGTGTTGTGGTAGGCGGCCTGCAGGGCGGCCAAAGAGACCGACAACAGGGGATCCCCTTCTGCCGTCGTCAAGGCCAAGGGATCGGCAGGGGATCCCACTTGTCCCAGCAGTTGCCACTGGCCGGGGAGCTGTGACTCTAAGTAGGCTTCCCAAGGAGAGCGCTGGGCTGGATTGACAGAAACGAGGATGCGGCTGGATCCCTCGCCAAACAGGGCCTGATCCCAGCGCAGGGATCCGGGAGCCAGAGAGACACTGGCGCCGCGGCCCCCGCTGAGGCAGGCTTCCGCCAGAGCCACGGCCAGTCCTCCCTCGCTACAGTCGTGGGCGGAGCGCACCCACCCCTGCCGGATGCCGTGGCGGCAGGCGGCTTGCACGCGCTTTTCCAGTTCCAGATCCACGGGGGCAGGCCGACCCGTGACCTTGTTGTAGATTGCCGCCAAATACTCGCTGCCGCCCAGACTGGTAACAGCCTGGGATCCCAAGAGGTAGATGAGATCCCTTTCTTGCTGCCACCCCTGGCCACAGACCAACTTCAAGTCTGGAAGGAGACCGACCATGCCGATAACGGGGGTAGGGTAGATGGCCTGGGATCCCTTCTCGTTGTAGAGGGAAACGTTCCCCCCTGTTACCGGTGTCCCTAGGGCACGGCAGGCCTCCCCAATCCCCCGACAGGCCAGGGCCAACTGCCAGTACACCACCGGGTTTTCCGGGTTGCCGAAGTTGAGGTTGTCGGTTACAGCCAAGGGCTCCGCCCCCACGCAGGAAAGGTTGCGGGCGGCTTCGGCCACCGCGGCTTTGGCCCCCTCGTAGGGATCCAAATACACCCAGCGGCCATTGCCATCTAGGGTGGCAGCAATGGCCTTGCGGGCAGCCTGCAGGAGTGGCACCTCGCCGACGCCAAACTTTTGCGAGCGGATGCGGATAACCGCTGCATCTCCCTGTCCCGGCCAAAGGACAGTGTTGTTTTGCACCTGGTGGTCATATTGGCGATAGATCCAGGCTTTGCTGGCCAGGGTGGGGCGGGCCAAAAGCCGCAGCAGCACCTCTTGCCACGTCAGGGTTGCCTGATCGAGGTGGATCCCTTCGCGAGTGCAGGGGGGTAGGGTGGCGGGATCCCACTGCCACGCTGCCTGGACGTACTCCGGTGGCTCTGGCAACAGCGGGCGGACGTAGACGGGGGTCTCTTCGGCCAAGGCCCGCGCCGGCACTTGCACCACGCAGGATCCGCGGTGCCAGATCTCCACCAGCGGCTCGGCAATGACTTCTCCGGCCACGCTGGCCTGCAGGCCCCAGCGGTGGAAGATCTCCATCACCTCCGCTTCGCGACCTTTTTGCACCACCAGCAGCATCCGCTCCTGGGACTCCGAAAGCAGGTACTCCCAGGCGGCCATGCCGCTTTCCCGCGCCGGCACCCGGTCGAGATCAAAGCGGATCCCTACGCCTCCCTTGGCGGCCATCTCCGCCGTGGAGCAGGTGATCCCGGCCGCTCCCATGTCCTGGGCGGCCACCACGGCTCCCGTGGCAAAGGCCTCCAGGCAAGCCTCGATGAGACATTTGCCCAGAAAGGGATCCCCCACCTGCACCGCCGGCCGATCCTGCTGGGAGTCCTCCTTGAGCTCGGCGCTGGCAAAGCTGGCCCCGCGGATCCCGTCCCGCCCCGTGGGGGCGCCCACGTACAAGACCGGATTCCCCACCCCCCGAGCTGCCGATTTCACCACCGCCGGCGTCTCCAGCAGCCCCAGAGCCATGACGTTGACCAGGGGGTTGCCACTGTAGCAGGGATCCACGGCCACTTCCCCCCCCACCGTGGGCACCCCCACGCAGTTGCCGTAGTGGGCGATCCCCTCCACCACCCTGGCCATGAGGCGGCGGTTGCGGGGATCCGTCAGCGGCCCAAAGCGCAGGGAGTTGAGCAGGGCAATGGGGCGGGCGCCCAGGGTAAAGATATCGCGCAGGATGCCTCCCACGCCGGTGGCCGCTCCCTGGAAGGGCTCAACCGCTGAAGGATGGTTGTGGGATTCAATCTTAAAGGCCAGCCAGTCCCCATCCCCCAAATCTATGACGCCGGCATTTTCCCCCGGCCCCACCACCACCCGCTCGCCCGTAGTGGGAAAGTTTTTCAGCAGAGGGCGAGAGTTCTTGTAGCAGCAGTGCTCCGACCACATCACCCCAAACATGCCCAGCTCGGTGGGGTTGGGATCCCGGCCCAGTTGCTGCTGGATCTGGTGATATTCCTGGGGGGAGAGGCCGTGGAGCGTCAGCTCTTCAGGAGTAGGGGGCATAGGCACCAAGGTTAAGTCAACAGGGCGGGCCCCAAAAGGCGGGCCTGGCGTTCTTCCAGTATGCGACGCAGGCGGGGCCACTGCTGCAGCTGTGGGTCTTGGGCAATGAGCTGCTCTGCTGCCTGGCGGGCCAACTGCAGCACCTCTTGGTCATCCATGAGGCTGGCCAGAGCAAAATCGGGCAGCCCCGACTGGCGGGTGCCCATCACCTCCCCAGGGCCGCGGAAGCGCAGATCCATCTCGGCAATGAAAAAGCCATCGTGGGACTGCTCCAGGACTTTTAGCCGGCGCAGGGCCTCTTCGCTTTGGGATCCCGTCATTAAAATGCAGTAGGCCTGGTCGGATCCCCGCCCCACCCGCCCCCGCAGTTGGTGGAGCTGGGAGAGGCCAAAGCGCTCGGCATGCTCCACCAGCATCACCGAGGCGTTGGGCACATCCACCCCCACCTCGACCACCGTGGTGGAAACCAAGATATCCAGCTCCCGCCGGCGGAAAGCTTCTATGACGGCGTCCTTCTCGCTGCTGGTCAGACGCCCGTGCAGCAGGCCCACCCGGAACTGGGGGAAGACCTTCTCCTGCAGGCGCTGGTGCTCTTCAATGGCGGACTTGAGATCCAGCTTCTCAGACTCTTCAATCAAAGGCAGCACCACGTAGGCCTGCCGCCCCTGGGCAATCTCCCGCTCCATCAGCCGCACCACCTGCAGGCGATCCCCCGGTCGAGCCACCACCGTGTGCACCGGCTTGCGCCCCGGGGGCAACTCGTCAATTTGGGTAACATCCAGATCCCCGTGCAGGGCCAGGGTAAGGGTGCGGGGGATGGGGGTGGCCGTCATGGTCAGGACATCGGGGTGATCCCCTTTCTGTTGCAGGGCAGCCCGCTGTTCGACGCCAAAGCGGTGCTGCTCGTCGATAACCACCAAGCCCAGGTTGCGAAACTGCACCGCCGGCTGGATGAGGGCATGGGTGCCAACCACTAGGGGCAGCTCCCCGGTCTGCAACTGCCGCAGGATCTCGCGCCGCTTGGCGGGGGGTGTGGAGCCGGTCAAGAGTTCAACGGGCACTTGCAGTTGGCTGAGCCACTCCACCAGCTTGCGGTAGTGCTGCTCGGCCAAGACCTCCGTGGGAGCCATGAGGGCCGTCTGCCAGCCCGACTGGATGGCCGCCAGCAAAGCCGCCACCGCCACCACAGTTTTGCCGGATCCCACATCCCCCTGCAGCAGGCGGTTCATGGGCAAGGGATCCCGCAGATCCGCCAGGATCTCGTCGATGGCCCGCTGCTGGGCAGCGGTCAGCTGGAAGGGCAGGATTTGGTAGAAGCGGTCCAAGAGCTCCCCTCTAGCTGGCTGGTAGCGGGGGACAGCCTGGGCCTGGGCGCGGTAGCGCTGCCGCCGCTGCAAGAGGCTAAGTTGCAGGTAGAAAAACTCGTCGAACACCAGCCGCCGCCGGGCCTGGGCCAGCAGCTCTTGCGTCTTGGGAAAGTGGATCTGCTGCAGGGCAAGGGGCAAGTCCAACAGCTGCAACTGCCGCTTCAGGTGCTCCGGCAAGGGATCCTCCACCAAGGCGGCTGCCGGCAGGGCAAGCTGGATGGCTTTGCGCACCAGATCGGCGGGGATCCCTTCTGAGAGGGGGTAAACGGGTAGGATCTTGCCCAACCTCTCCAGATCCTCGCCCTCTCCCCCCAGCACCTCCAGTTGGGGGTTCTCCAGTGTCAAGCCCAAGCGGCCCTTTTTCACCAGACCGCTGGCCGCCACCACTGCCCCCTTGGGGTATTGCCGCTCCAGGGCCGCCTGCCAACTGCGCTGGGCAAATTGCCGCCCGCTGTAGAAGCGGCTGAGGGTGACTACGCCGCTTTTGTCGGCAAGCTTGAGGTTGAAGATGGTCAGCAAGGGGTTTTTGGGGCTGGTAAAGCAACTGCAGCTTTTCACCGTCCCCACCAGGGTAACCGTCTCCCCCACCTTGGCCTGGCGGATGAGCACGCGGCGGGAATAGTCCAGGTGATCCCGTGGGAAGTAGTAGAGGGCATCGCGCACAGTGTGCAGGCCCAGTTGCGCCAGTTTCTCCGCCGACTTGGGGCCAATGCCCTTGAGAAATTGCAGCGGCTGCTCCAAACTAAGGCCCTTGGGCAGGGGCAAAGCAGGGCTGGGTGGAGCAGAGTGGGCTTGTTCTTGCTGGCGACGCAGCCGCTCCAGCCAGCGGCGGGTTTCCGCCACCAGGTGCTGCCGCTCCGGCAGCTCTAGCTGGGGGTAGAGGCGATAGCGGGATCCCAGTTCTTTCCACCGCCGTCGCTCTTCCCCATCCAGGATCCAGCCAGCGGGGGGATCCTGGCCAAACACGCTCTGCAAAAATTGGGAGAAGGTCTGCTCTCGCCCCCGCAGGTCGGTAAACCCCACCTCCGCTTCCAGAGAAAGGGCGCGCTGAACCCGCTGTAGATCCACCTGGCTCAAGTTGCTTCTGGGTTGGCTGCCGGTAGTATCCTTTATCCAACTTTAGCCAATGGCAAAGCGTCCCAGGCGCAGCCCCTGGGCCTCAACTCAAAAGGGCCTGCTCTATAGGACAGGCCCCCGGATCCAGAGCAACCTTATTCTTCCAGATGGAAACTAGCTGCGGGCCAGGGCGGATCCCAGCAGCACGGCCATCACTGCCGGCACCAGGGCAATGGCCAGGATGGTGAAAACTTGCGCGTCGGTCATAGCCAACTCCTAAAACCCAGTGCTGTAAACCTGCCCCTCACTTTACCCCGGCTGGTGACCAGACCTGGGGCCCAAAAACATTCTTTACAAAGCGGCCTTTGGTTCTGCGCTTAGCCGCTGCGGGATCCCCTGGCCTGTGTTACGATGTTGCTTCGCAACGCTGTTGCGACCGCAGGGTAATTCTGGCCTTTTTTTCTTTGCAACGTTTGCTCTTGGCGTCACCATGGTAGCCGCCCCCCACAGCCTAACCACTCCCCGGGACAACCTGGCCATTTTGGCCGAAACGGATCCCATCGTCTACCGCCTCATCCAGCAAGAACTCAACCGCCAGCGGGATCACCTGGAGATGATTGCCAGCGAGAACTTCACCTCGCCGGCCGTCCTGGCGGCGCAGGGCTCGGTGCTTACCAACAAGTATGCAGAGGGGCTGCCCGGCAAGCGCTACTACGGCGGCTGCGAATTTATCGACGAGATCGAACAACTGGCCATCGACCGCGCCAAGCAACTGTTTGGGGCGGCCCACGCCAATGTCCAGCCCCACTCCGGTGCCCAGGCCAATTTCGCGGTTTTCTTGGCTCTGCTGCAGCCAGGAGACACGATCATGGGCATGGATCTGGCCCACGGCGGCCACCTCACCCACGGCTCGCCAGTTAATGTCTCCGGCAAGTGGTTCCGCGTGGTGCACTATGGCGTGGATCCGCAGACGGAGCGGATTGATTTTGACCAGGTGCGGGATCTGGCCCTGCAGCACCGGCCTAAGCTGATTATCTGCGGCTACTCCGCCTACCCGCGGACAATTGATTTTGCTGCCTTCCGCGCCATTGCCGATGAGGTGGGGGCCTATCTGATGGCAGACATTGCCCACATTGCTGGCCTGGTGGCCACTGGGCACCACCCCAACCCCGTGCCCCTCTGCGATGTGGTAACCACCACCACCCACAAGACGCTGCGGGGGCCGCGCGGGGGGCTGATTCTCACCCGCGACCCGGAATTGGGCAAAAAGCTGGACAAGGCGGTGTTCCCCGGCAGCCAAGGGGGGCCTTTGGAGCATGTCATTGCCGGCAAGGCAGTGGCCTTTGGAGAAGCCCTGCAGCCCAGCTTTGCCCAGTACTCCGCCCAGGTCATTGCCAATGCTCAGGCACTGGCAGCAACGCTGCAACGACGGGGCATCCGGCTGGTTTCGGGGGGCACCGACAACCACCTGATGTTGCTGGATCTGCGCTCGGTCTCGGCAGTGCTGGAGAAAAACGGAGCGGCGGATCCGGTGATGACGGGCAAGCGGGCGGATCGCCTGATGGAAGAGATCCACATTACTGCCAACAAAAACACCATCCCCTTTGACCCGCAGCCGCCCTTTGTGGCCAGCGGCCTGCGCCTGGGATCCCCGGCCCTGACCACCCGCGGCCTGGGCGCAGCAGAATTTGAGGAAATTGGGGGAATTATTGCCGATTGCCTGTTTCAACCGGGGGATCTGGCTGTGCTCGAAGACTGTCGCCGGCGAGTGGCCCAGCTCTGCCGCCGTTTTCCGCTCTACCCCCAGTTGGGATAACCGCAGTCCTCTCCGCGGCTTGCCATGCCCTACTTGGTTGCCTTTCTCGCTGCTGCCTGTGTGGTTCTGTGGGCAACCCCAATGGTGAAGGCGGTCGGGATCCGCAGCGGCCAGTTGGATTTTCCCGATGAGCGTAAGATCCACCGGCAGCCGATGGTGCGCCTGGGGGGAGTTTCCATCTTTTTCGGCAACCTGGTGGCGCTGCTCTTGCTCTGGGGAGCAGGGGCGTTCGCGGGGCTGCGCACCGAGCAAGAGTACGAGATCTGGGGGGTGACGATCGGCGGCGTTTTGTTTTTTTTGATTGGCCTGGCCGACGATCTGTTTCAGTTGTCGCCCTTTTCCCGCCTGGCGATGCAGTTTGGGGTGGCTGCCGCCGCCTGGGGAGTGGGGGTGCGCATCGAGTTCATTAATCTACCGGGGATCGGCATCTGGCCCTTCCCGGTGTGGCTGAGCCTGCTGATTACCCTGCTGTGGCTGGTGGGGATGGCCAACGCCATCAACTTCATGGACGGCCTGGATGGCTTGGCGGCAGGCGTGTCGGGGATCGCGGCGGTGGTGATGCTGATGGTAACGCTGCTCCTGGATCGGCCGGCGGCGGCCATGCTGGCGGCAGCCTTGGCAGGGGCCTGCCTGGGCTTTTTGCGCTACAACTTCAACCCGGCTCAGATCTTCATGGGAGATGGGGGAGCCTACTTTTTGGGCTTTACCCTGGCCGGGATCGGGGTCATTGGGGTGGCCAAGGGGGTGACCACGCTGGCGGTGGCCCTGCCGTTTTTTATCCTCGCCGTGCCAATCCTGGATATGTCTGCCGTCATCCTCAAGCGGCTGGCCAGGGGCAAGTCCCCCTTTCATCCCGACAAGGGCCACTTGCACCATCGCCTGCTCAAAGCCGGCCTGTCGCAGCGGCATTCAGTGCTCTTGATCTACGCCATGACCCTTTGGGGGGGATCCCTGGCCTTGGCCTTGGCCGGCCTGCCGGCAGGGGGCACCTACCTGGGCGGCGCCTCGCTGCTGTTGGCGGGAGTAAGCTGGGGGGCCTGGCAACGCCAGCGTCGGCGGCAACGGTCTTCTGAGGATGCAGAGGTTCAAGCAGCAGATCCAATTAACTCAAAAAAGGATTAAGCCCAGCTTGTTCCCAGCCGCCCGCCTGCCTAGACTGGAAGGTATCTCCTCTGCCGCCTTGATGATGCGTCCTACACCGGAGCTGGCGGCCCTTTTGCGCCGCACCGCCGATCGCCTACAGGCCCAGCACTGGGGCTTTTGGGATCGCGAGTACTGCTGGCGGGATAGTACCCGCTGCAATTGCGGCTTGCTGGTGCGGGAAGCCCTGGGCTGGAATCAGCAGCAGCTTAGCCTGCGCATCCACCGCGGCACCTGGCGCTCCATTGCCCAAACGGCCTACCGCACTGCTGCCTTTGTCCTGAGGGATCCCTGGGAAGCCCAGTGTGAGACCACGGGCCTGCGGCTGGGATATGTGTTCGAGAAGATGGCAGAGCTGGGGTTTGACCGGCCGGAAGACTTTGCCGCCCTGGAAGAGCTGAGCGATCCGGTTATCTTGGCCCGCCTGGCTGCAAAAGGGGTGGAGCCGCTGCGGCGCGACCAGGCAATTCATGTGGCCCTCTACATGCGGGAGCTGGCCGACTGGATTGAGGAACAACTGCAGGCGCAAGCTCAGCTCAGCCACCTGACCCAACCTCTGCCCAAAGCCAAAGCACCAGAGGTGGGCGTCCGCCAGCCGCTACACCTGCGGTGAGGTTGCCTACAAAGCGCTCTGGTGCCCTCATCCCCAGCCCCTCTCCCAAAGGGAGAGGGGAGATGGGAAGCATAGCAAGGCCGTCGCCCTGCTATCTGCAGCCCAAGATGAGGGGTGTAGAACCGCGCATCCAGGCCCAACTTCCTGCCCACAGGGATCCAGAAGAATTTCCTCGTTCTGTTTGGGAGTTCAGTTGGATTCGTCCACCATCACCACATGGGTGGGGATCTCAGGGGGCAGGAGCTTGCGGCCCGACAAGAAAGCCAGCTCGATCAAGAAGGCAAACCCCCCCACCTCAGCCCCGCTCTGGGCCACCAATTGGGCGGTGGCAGCGGCGGTGCCCCCGGTGGCGATGACATCATCTACGATCACCACTCGGTTGCCGGGGCGCAGGGCGTGGGCATGAAGTTGCAACTGGTCTTGGCCGTATTCCAGGCTGTAGATTTGGCTGAGCACCGGCGGCGGCAACTTGCCCGGCTTGCGAACCGGGACAAATCCCAAACCCAGATGCTGAGCCAAGGCAGCTCCTAAAATAAAGCCGCGCGACTCGATGCCCACCACATAGTCCAGGGATCCCATGGCAGCGGTGCCGGCGGCCAATTGTTCAATAGCAGCCCGGAAGCCTGCTGGATCCTGCAGCAGGGGGGTTATGTCGCGAAAGAGGATCCCGGGTTTGGGAAAATCGGGCACCAAGCGGATGAAGGCGCGCAAATCCATCCTGTTTTCCTCGTTGGCCAGTGGCTTGCCGAAAGGGCGCTCCAAGCAACCCATCATACCTGCTTAGCTTAAGGGCAGATGGGATCCCTTTTTGTCCGTTCGGCAGCGGGGAAGATTTTTTATAATTGGCAGGGCTGGGAGCCGCGGCTTACCTGGTCTTTCTGTTCCTGACCTCGGAGACTTCTCATGCGCTATTACATGGCCATCGACTCCAATCCCCTGGCAAGTTTGCCGCTGGCTCTGTTTGGGGTGGGCAGTGAGTCGGCTTACGTCGATCTGCTGCAGGACAAGTTAATTGTCCGGGCGGGCAACCTGTTCAACGAAACCTTCTCCCTGAGTGAGTTGGGACAAGGGGAGCGCTTCTCTTGGCCCTGGTTCTACGGCCTGGGCGTGCGTACCGATTTCCAGGGGCTGGTGGGCGCGGTAACCAGCACCCAGGGGGTGGTTGCCATCCCGCTGCTGCAGGAAAAGACCCTCTTCATCCCTCTGCTGGGGCCGCTGGGTCTGCAAGTACCCTGCAAAAAGCTGGTCTTCAGCCTCAAGGATCCAGACACGTTCCTGGCTAACTTCAATCAGGGTCGCCCCGAGGTGAACGCCGGCCCGAAAAATCTGGTGATTGAGTGAGTAAGGGATCCCCCAGACGGCGACGGGTCAAGGGCCTACAGGAGTTGGGGTAGCGCGCCCAGAGGCGACACGGCTTATGCGACGCAAGCCCGGCAAGCCAGGGTCCACCACCACCACACTGCCATCCGGTAAGACCACCAAGCCGGCAGGCTGCTGGAAGCGGGCCGCCGAGGTGGGGCCGTCCTGCCAACCAGGCTCATTCTGTCCGGCCAGGGTGGAAACTTGTCCCCCAGGCTGAAGCCGCCGAATGCGCTGGTTATCTCGGTCGGCCAGCCAGAGGACGCCTGAACTATCGAAGGCCAGCCCGGCGAGAGAGCGAAAACGGGATTCCGCCAGGGGGCCATCGCGGTAGCCCGCCTCTGGATCCGATTGGGTGGTCAGTTGTCCGGCAACAGACAACAGGCGCAGGCGATGCTGATCGGCAATCCAGAGATTCCCTTCCCTGTCCACCGCCAGGGCCGTGGGCTGCAGGAGCTGGGCCCGCTCTGCCGGGCCATCGGCGGATCCCGGCTGGCCGGTGCCGGCAACCGTGGCCACCTCACCTGCAGGGGTGATGCGGCGGATGCGGCGGTCGGCACGGTCGGCCACGTAAACGCTACCATCTGAACCCAAGGCCAGGCCAAAGGGCTCGCGAAACTGCGCCTGGTCACGCTCCCCATCGCGGTAGCCGGCTACACAAGTGCCGGCAAAGGTGGTTACCTGCCGCTGAGGGCTGATGTGGCGTAGGCAGTGGTTGCCGCTGTCGGCCACCCACAATCCCCCTTTGGGATCCCAGAGCAGCCC
>NZ_JANSJI010000138.1:14119-36107 GCF_047462475.1 Synechococcus sp. H55.11 | reverse complement strand
CAGAAAGGGTCAGGGATCCCTTTCCTTGCGCCAAGGTGGTGGATCCCCGGTAGGCGACGGCGCTGAGCTCCGCTTCGCCGGCGGGCGGGTTGGTAAAGGTGAAGGTGGCCGGTTGCCCTGGGCGCAGGGGCGCGGTGGCGGTCTGGCGATAGCTGCCCAGGGTAATGCTCAAGTCGATCCCTTCCACTCCTGGCCAGGTGGGGGTGCGGGCCAGCCAGCGATCCACCTCTGAAGCCGGGAGCTGGGCCACCAGATCGGATCCCTGTTCCTGGAGCAGCAAAACGATGCGATTGTTGGGCACCGCCAGACCCGCTTGGCGGGCCTGTTCGAGCGTGAGGGCAAAGGCGGAGGGGGTGAGGGGAGTTGGAGTGGAAACCGGCTGCAGGGCAGAAGGGGGAACGACGCTGGGAGACAAATTAGAGGAAGAAAGCTCGCCGCAGGCCGAGAGGGCCAGCACCAGGGCACTCAGCGCCGGCAGAGATAGCGGTGCAGGGGAAACCCGTCGTGGCATGATGCAGCTTATCCTCTCCCCCAAACTGGGAAATGGCGGGAACCCAAACCTCCATATCTGTCTTCCTCAGCGTACGAGCTGGCGAAAACTGCCCAGCACCTTCCCTGCTGCAGGAGCCAGCTCGGCCAATGCCTCAGGCCCTGAACTGCATTTCTATTCATAACCAACTGCCCTCACCCACAGGTGAGTTACACTCCTCACTCTACTTATCCTTACTCAAATCCCCGCCGAAAAGCCAGATGGCAGTTGGGTGCTTGCCAAGTTGTGTCTGCGTTTGTCTGCTCAAGTGTCCAGATCGGGATCCCAGCCTCTTCGAGCAGAAGCGTCTGGCAGGGTGAGCGACGGTCGTTAGACTTATAGCTCTGGGATCGGCCAGTCCCGCGGATAAATCAAATAGACAGTACCCCCGGAGTGTGCCAACCACAAAGACTCCAGCTGGTCGCGGCGGTAGGTGCGGCGAACTTCTTCGTTGGTCTTGGCCGCCGGATCGTGGAGGATGGGATCCCCTTGGCTATCGAACCCCACCAGCACCGCCAGATGGCCGTTGCTGCGGGGGAGCGGCGCCCCCTCCAGCTCTCCCTCACCCCAGGCATAGCTGAGGATTACTGGCACCCCTGCTGCGATCCAGGCTTCTGCCTGGGCCAGGCTCTGCAGCCGTGCCACCAGGCCGGCCAAACCTCGCTCGGCGGCATGGGCCACATTGAAGGCCCAGTTGCCGTGGCCTCGGTAAACCCGGTCGTATACCCCAGCCACCGCGGCGCGCACCAACGGCTCACAGGGGCGGGGATCCCGCTGCCAGTAGGCCATCACCATGGCCAAAGCGGTGGGGCTGCACCAAGCTGCTCCCCCGTCGGGGTACACCATCTGGGAACACAAGGGCAGAGCCAAGACCTGGCCCCAGCGGCTGGGATCCCCAGGGGAGAGGTGGCTGGGCTGGGCCGGCTGGTTGGAAAAGGCAACCGCCACCTGATCCACCAGGGGAGAGCGGCCCGCCTCTTGTGTGAATAGGCGCACCCTGACCTGAAAAGCCTCTGCCCCGTTGTGGGTATCCTTGAGCACCAACAAATCCGTGTTTAGGTTGCCGTCCTCATCTGCCTGCCCGCGCACGGAGTGGCTGGCCAGGGTGGCCGGATCGGCGGCCCACACCCCGGCGTGATACCACCGGCTCCAGCGGCTCTGCAGCTTGGCGCGGATCCCCACTTCCAACCAGGTGCCGGGGGGCGTGGTGGCATTCCAGGAGACGATCGCCTCCACCAGAGGAAAGCTGGCGGGAACTTCCGGGCTGACGGCTTCTCCCACCCAATAGCTGCCGGGGGGATAAAAAGGCCGGCCCTGAAACGCCGACTCAGGTGCTTCAGAGCTGACTGCTTGCCGCCAGCCCTCTGGATCCAAGAACAATTGCCCTTGGGGGTTCAGCCGGATCCCGCGGGCTGACCAGTCCTGAAAACCTTGGGGGGCCTGCCAGCGCTGCAATCCGGTGCGATAGGTGGAGTGGGTCTGGGTTTGCATCAGCAAGAGTCCTGGAGAAATTGGAGCCGGCTGGGCCAACGCGGGCAGGAGCAGTACAGCCGCGCTGACCAGCCCAAACAGCCCTTGCCAACCGCTCTGGCCTTCTGCAACCCGCATGGTCGGCTTGCCCCCATTAAAAGCCGGACACAATGACTCTGCAAAAGGGCATTTAGTAGCGGCGCTCTCTTACCCAGAGGCCAATCAACGCTGCCTTGCCCCAGGGATCCACTTTCACTTCTGCCCGCGTGGCTTCGGGATAACGCCGAATATCCTCTTCCAGGACATCTCCCACCGCTTCGGGAATAAAAAATTCTTCGATGCCAAACTTGAGCCGCCACCCGTCAAACCGGCCTCGCAGCACTTTCTCTTCAGGCTTCACGTCTTTGGGCATGTCCCGGCTGACACCGATGGCTTGCCAAGGTTGAGTTGGATCCCCGCCGGAGGGAGCTAAGCGCAGATACAGGATCCCTGGTCTGTCCAATTCAGATGACCAACCCGGCAGTTGTTCCAGGGTGGAGCGGCGATCGACGACGTAACCCAAGGTCACGTACCGGCCCCGCAAGAGGTCATAGGGATCCAGAGGGGCCGTTTGCAAGTAGATCGTAGTTCCGGTGGCGAGGGTCAGCGCCTGCCGAGCCGGTATCAGCAGAACAATGCCCAGTTGCAGCAGCAGGGCCAGCCAAAACCGCCATTGGGGCAGGGATCCCTTCTTAAAAAGATTCGACATAGCCAGAGGGAGCGACTTCTCTCTTATGGCACAGGTTTGTCGACCTCGGACAAAAGCGGGTAGAAGTGTCCCACCGGCCCCTGCCCCGCGCCAATGGCCAAGGGATGCCGCAGCGCTTCTGTTACATAGGCTTTGGCCGCCAGCGTAGCCGCCAAGGGATCCTTGCCCCAGGCCAGTTGCGCCGCAATGGCCGCCGAGAGGGTACAACCGGTGCCGTGGGTATGGCGGGTGGGGATCCGCTCCGTTTTCAGCACTTCCAGCCGCTCGCCATCGAACCACACATCCACCCCCTGCAACTCCCCCGGCATGCCCCCACCTTTGACCAGCACCGCCCCACAGCCCAAATTGCGGATCCGCCGGGCCGCCGCCTCCATATCTGCCAGCGACTGCAGCTCCAGCCCTGCCAAAATCTGGGCCTCGTAGCGGTTGGGGGTCAGCACCTGAGCCAAGGGGATCAGCCGCTCGCAGATGGCCTGAATGGCCTCATCGGCCAATAACTTAGCTCCCGTGCGAGACACCATCACCGGATCCACCACCAGCGGCCGCAACGCCCAGCGCTCCACCTGCCGGGCCACCTCCCCCACGATCTCGGCGTTGAGCAACATGCCGGTTTTGATCCCTTGCACCCCGATGTCCTGCACCACCGCCTCAATCTGGGCAGCCACTGCCTCCGGCGGCAGGGGATCCACCCGGGTAACCCCCAGGGTATTCTGGGCGGTCACGCAGGTCAGAGCGGAAGTGCCGTGTACGCGCTGGAAGGCAAAGGTACGCAGATCTGCTTGAATGCCCGCTCCGCCACCGCTGTCGGATCCAGCGATGGTGAGGGCGACAGGGGGATGCTGCTCGGCCAACATTGGAGCCGGAGTTGGTTCAGATGTGGGGACAGACATTGGCCAAACGACAAAAACTGCCGAGGGTACCGATAGTCATTTCCATCAATCGATATCGATCATCTTTTCAACGTAGCAGTGAAACTGTTGGTTCCCGATAGTCTGAGACCGCTGAGGTATTGGGAAAACGCTTCCAGACGCCCGTCAAGAAGCCAACCATAGTCATTTCAAATATCAAATGGGTTCGTCACGTCGTTATTGCTACGCAACGCTGTCACGAACCCGCCGCTCTAACTCCCCTCTCCCAGAGGGAGAGGGGCTGGGGGTGAGGGCCTCTGGAAGAGGGGTTGGGGGTGAGGGAGTGTCTGAATCGGGTTTGAAATAGCCATAGGAGTGGGCTGTTCTAGCCTAGATCTGGAGAGCCATCCGCGGTGGTAGCCACCACCTCCACCCAAGCCCTCTCCCCCTCCACCGCCGTCAGGCTCCAGCGCAGTAGGGAGGCTGGCCGCCCCAACTCCTCGGCCACTTGCTGGAGAAGGGATCCCTCCAGTTGAGAAGCAGAAACCGGCCAACTCAGGGGCAAAGACAGGCGGAGAAAATGCAGCTTCACAGGCTGTCGAAAACCATCCCACAATAAACTGGCGTAGAAGCAGGCGTGGGATCCGGCACGGCTAGGAGCCAAATTGTAAACGGTAAACCTCTTCCTCTTGATCGGTCTCCACCTCCAGATCAGAGGTAGGGTAAGCTACGCACAGCAGGACAAAGCCCTGAGCCCTGAGTTCCGGCCCGATCCCCATTGCATCCACCTGGGTCACGGATCCCGACTTCAGCCGCCCTGCACAGGTGGTGCAAACTCCCGCCTGACAAGAGGAAGGTAGCTCCAGGCCGTGCTCCAGAGCCGCCTGTAAAACCGTCTGATCCGCCGCGGCGGGGAAGCGGTAGGTCTGGCCCCGGTGATGGACAGTTACTTGATAAACCATAGCCGCCATTAGGAACCCACCCGCGAAGGAGTGCGGGCCACCGTCAGCGACTGCGGCTGGCGCATTTTCTTCACCTGAGCCTCGATCCTTTTGACCCCCTCCGCCTCCAGGTCGGCGATGTAGTGACTCTTATGCGCCTCTGCCTCTCTCTCGCTGGCAAAGGGGCCGTAGTAGTAGGTGCAGTCGTCGGTGGTGATCTCGATCCAAACCGATAAGCCAAGCAGCCTATCCAACAGACTGGTTAAAGAGTTGCTCACGGGATCCATCCCCCCCTATTCACAAGTGCCAAAGATCGTTCGGGATCTTTGGCAATCATCAACTAGATTCTACTGCTTTTGTTGACGATTTGTTGAGAAATGTTTCGACCTCGGCGCGTTTGAGCTGGTGGGGGGAGCGCTGCCGGTGAATCTCATAGAGGGCGATGCCCGCTGCCACCGAAGCATTCAAACTTTCCGTGCGGCCCGCCAAGGGGATCGACAGCAGTTGATCGCAGTGGCGCTGGGTGAGCAGGCTGATCCCTTCCCCTTCCGATCCCACCACCAAGGCGATGGGACGGCGAAAATCGGCGCCGTAGACGGGGGGAGCCCCTTGGCTGGTGGTGCCGTAGACCCAAAACCCCTGCTCTTTAAGATATTCTAGAGCGCGATTCAAGTTCACCACCCGCGCCACCGGCAAGGTGGAGAGGGCTCCTGCCGCCACCTTCATCACCGTCGCGGTTACCCCTGCCGCCCGCCGTTGGGGGATCACCATCCCCTGCATACCAAACGCTTCCACGCTGCGGGCGATAGCCCCCAGGTTGTGGGGATCTTGGATCCCGTCTAGCACCACCAGCACCGGATGGGGGCCGGCCTGACGGCTTTTTTCCACCAAATCCTCCAGATCCATGTACTGATAAGGCGTGGCCTGGGCGGCGATACCCTGGTGATTGGCACCAGCCGTGAGGGCGTTCAGCCGTTGTGGAGATACCTCATCGATAACGGTGCCCCGCCCTTTGGCTGCTTCCAGCAGAGAGAAAAAGGGCGGGCTGTAGCGCAACTTTGGCAGGATCCAAACTCGGTTGAGGGTAGCTTGACTTCTCAGAGCAGCCAGTACCGTCTGGCGGCCGTAGATAATCTCTTGCTCCAACTCGGCCTGAGGCTGGGCTTCTTCCGGCAAGACCCCTGTCCCGTCAATGGGAAGGCCGGGATCCAGTTTGCCTGTCAATTGAGAATCCACCTGGCCTTGAGGCGACTGCCGTTGTGCGTTGCGGCGGGGAGCCTCTTGAGTGACAAGCTTGGGCCCCCCATCTCGGCGTTTGGGCCACTGTCCCCGCTTGCCGACGGATTGCCCTGCTCCTCGCCGTTGCAGTTTGCCCGAGCGAGACAGCCGTAGAGCAGGTTTGCGCTGAGAAGGCTTGGGCATGGGCATGGAAGAGGTAAAGACGAAAGACTATCCTAGCCTTCCTCCTCGCCCAGGGTCTCAGCCAAAACATCGGTGAGGGCGAGGACATGGCGAAGTCGTTCGGGATTGACCAGGTAGAGATAGCCCAGAACGGTTTCCAGGCCGCTGGCGTTTTGGTAATCGGCCAGAGGCAGATGCCGGGGTGGGCGACCGCAGCCATTGCGACCCCAGCGGACGATCTCCTGCTCTTCGGGGTTGAGATGGGGCAACAGCGCCAACAACAACTTGGCCTGTGCCGAGCCGCGCACCCGCCTCACCACCTGCTGGTGATAGCGCTCCAGCCGATCCGGCGGAAACAACCGTTGCCGCCGCACATGCAGTTCATAAATGGCATCTCCCAAGTAGGCCAAGGCTGCGGGCGATAGGCGACGGATTTCGGCCAAAGATCTTTCAGCAGTGGGGTCGGACAGCAGATCGCTCACAACAGCTTACAACAACTATTCGTTGAAAAAATATCCAGAACCGCTGCTGTCGGCTCATGACAAATTCAAGACTCAATCCGGGCCGATCCAGTCCATGCTAGGGCAAGTTTCCGCCATGCTGCCAGTCTCCCTGTCGCCCTGAACCCCCGCTTCTGTAAGTGATTTGGATCACGAAGCTGGGGAAGAAAAAGCGCTGGTTATGGTCATTGCAAAGGGTATGAAACAGCCTGTCCGTTGATCTCCAGCTCCCCTCTCCCCTTGTGAGAGAGGCAAAGTGTCTTAATCGTGCTTAGAACAACCATGACAAACCAAGCGGTACCGGCAAGGGTCTGACGCTATGAGCCTTGACAAGCAAGTGACTCCCCCCCTCAAGAAGAGCCAAATCCAGGAAGCAGTGGGCGAGCTGGCCGGCGATCAACGCGAAAAGCTGGAAAGTAAAGCCGAACTGGCCGAAGCTGCTGCTCAACAGACGGCTGAAGAGTCCCTCAAAGACGTCGCAGATGAGGGGATGGACTAGAGAGGAAACCGCTTAGCCGAAATTGGGGAATAACAGATCTCCGTTGAGCAAAAGCAGATAGGCGACAATCGCCCCGCCCATCCCCCCTATCAAAAAGCCGGCCGCCAATTCGCTCCAAGACTGGGATCCCCCGTTGCGCTGCGAGGAGACAGTGCCGTAGAGAGAGAGGGCTGCCGTCAGGATTAAGATCAGGCCACAGGCTCCCAGAAAGCCGCTCAGCAGACCGATGGACTCGTTGCGCAGCGGCCCCAGCTTGGTAAAGGGGCCGACCAGCCAATAGCCGTGGGCCATGCCGATTTCCAAGCCCCGCCAAATGGAGCTCAATCCCGGTCGGTTGATGGGCAACCAGTCTATCAACAGACGGACAACAGACGCGTGGTTGATCGGCGTCCAGAGATCGCCAATCTGCGGATCTCCTTCGGGGACGGTGACGTATCCCCTATTCATATTCAACGGAGCGGGATCGGCATTGGGTTCGACCATTTCAGCAACTCTGTGTCCGGTTCAAAAGAGATGGAAAAAAGCTCAAAAAAGCAGGGATCCCGCCGGGCACGGGTCGTGGCGGGGATCCCCTGCTTCCACTCAGAACGTCAAAATGTCCGGGAAGAAGCGATTGATCTCGATAAACAGGGCAAAAACGAAGCTGGAAAACAGGATAAAGGCCACCGGAGCAGTGGTGAGAAACTTGGTGAAATCAGCCATAGACGCCTCTCAAGAGTTGAACAGATAATGAACCGATAATCGAGTTAAGGAAGGCCGGGCTGAGGTTCCTCAGCGGGGCGAGATGGGCACAGCAGCTTCTGGCTCCTGAATTTCACCGCTGGCAATTTCCTTCAAAGCAGCCGCGGGCCAAACCAGAGCCGTGAGGAAACAGCGCAGCGCCAGCGCTACATCGATTAGGCTTTCTTTCATCTCCGGGCTCTCCTCATCTCGAACTGCAATCAGGTAGGAGCGTCCGGCCCAGCCCAACCAACCGGCAATGTAGAGGAAAAGCAGGCCGGGGATGAGAAACTCGCCCGCATGATTCAATCGACCATCTGTAACCAAGTGGGGCAGGCCCTCTTCGCCGCAGAGCAGCTTGCTGTAGCGTTCAAAGCGCTTCTCAGTTTGGGCCAGCTTTTGCTGGTAGAGAGGAGCCAGGTCAGGGCTGGCGTTGAGGATCTTCTCTTCGAGGCTGCTCAGGCGTTCGTTCATCAGGGCCTGAAAAGCGGGAACTTCGCTGCAAGGCTTCAGACCGATCAAGGGTTCTGCCTGCACAGATTGGGCAAGGCCAAGCGCGATGCAGAGGGCCAAAAGGAAACTCAAAAGGGTTCGCATAGCAGGATGTGTCCTTGAGCTAGGGGTCTAGGATCTGTCTAAATGTGCAGGAATGCTAAGTGCAGAAACAGGCACTAAACGGTTAGTATCATACTCCCGAGCGCCTCACCTCGACGGATCCCGAGTTTTAGCTCACACAATTCTTAAGGATCCTGAAGCGTTCCCACCCCTTTTCCCCCACTTGCTCTCCCATGGCCCGCGTCCTCGCCATCGAAACCAGTTGTGATGAAACGGCTGTGGCTGTGGTGGAGGCAGATGCGGCCTGGCCGGGGTTTGCCCCGCGGCAGCTCAGCTCTGTGGTGGCCAGCCAGATTGACCTCCATGCTGCATATGGGGGCGTGGTGCCGGAGGTGGCCTCCCGCCGCCACGTGGAAACTCTGCCCTTTGTGCTGGAGTCCGCGCTGCACCAGGCCGGGCTGGGCGTGGCCGAGGTGGATGCTGTTGCCGTCACCTGTGCGCCGGGCCTGGTGGGATCCCTGCTGGTGGGGCTGATGGGGGCCAAGACCTTGGCCCTGCTCTACAACAAACCTTTGATCGGGGTGCACCATCTGGAGGGCCACCTGTTCAGCGGCTTTTTGACCGAGCCCGACTTGCGTCCCCCTTGTCTCTGCCTTTTGGTTTCAGGGGGCCACACCAGCTTGATCTGGATGAAGGACTATGGGGAGTACCAGACGATGGGCCGCACCCGTGACGATGCTGCCGGCGAAGCCTTTGACAAGGTGGCGCGGCTGTTGGGGCTGGGCTATCCGGGCGGGCCGCCGATCGACCGCTGGGCGCAACAAGGGGATCCCAACCGCTTCCCCCTGCCCGCGGGCAAGCTGGATCACCCCTACGACACCAGCTTCAGCGGCCTTAAGACGGCGGTGCTGCGCCTGGTGCAACAGTTGCAGCAGGAAGGCCGGGAACTGCCCGTGGCCGATATTGCTGCCAGCTTCCAGGCCTGCCTCACCCGCGTGCTGACCGAAAAAGCGGTGGCCTGTGCCGAGGCGCTGGGCCTCTCAACCCTGCTGGTTACAGGGGGGGTGGCCGCCAACCGGGAGCTGCGAGCTCGCCTGCTGGAAGCGGGCCGACCCAAGGGCCTGCGGGTGATCATCCCGCCTGTTGCCCTCTGTACCGACAACGCCGCCATGATCGGGGCAGCCGGCCTCTGCCACTGGCTGCGGGGAGAGATCTCACCCCTGGATCTGGGCGTAGCTTCGCGCCTGCCCCTGGAAGAGATCCCTGCCCTCTACGGCAAGGGGGGCAGAGATTACCGCGAGGTGCTAACGGGTTCTGCCGTTGCCCTCTGACGTTGCCGCACCTCGAGGTAGATGAGCAGGGCGTTGATGTCGGCGGGGTTGACGCCGCCAATGCGAGCGGCCTGGCCCACCGTCAGGGGTCGGACGGCCGCCAGTTTCTCCCGCGACTCTTTGGAGAGGGTGGGGATGGAGTGGTAGTCCAGATCGGGGGGCAGGGGGCGGTGGTACTGCTTGCTCACCTGCTCAATTTGGTTCTGCTGCCGCTGGATGTAGCCGCTGTATTTGACGGCAATTTCTGCTGCCTCCTGCTCAAAGGGATCCAGCTCCTCATTGCCCAAGCCCAGCTCCAGCAGGTCGGCGTAGTGGATCGGGTTGCGCCGCAGGATCTCGGCCAGCGTGGCGGATCCTTTGATCCCCTGGCCGGTCAGTTGGCTGAGGTGGATCCCGGCGGGGTCGTGGGCCTTAACCCGCTGGGTTTCCAGGCGCTCGATCTCGGCGGCAATGCGGGCTTGCTTGGCCTGGAAAAGAGCCCAGCGGCGGTCGTCGATGAGGCCCCATTCCCGCCCCAGGGGGGTGAGGCGTTGGTCGGCATTATCGGCGCGCAGGATAAGACGGTATTCGGAGCGGCTGGTGAGCATGCGGTAGGGCTCCCGCAGCTCTTTGGTGCAGAGGTCGTCGATGAGGGTGCCGATGTAGCTGGACTCGCGCGGCAGAGTGACCAAGGGTTTGCCCTGCACCAGGCGGGCGGCATTGATCCCGGCTATGAGCCCCTGGGCTGCCGCCTCCTCGTAGCCGGTGGTGCCGTTAATTTGGCCGGCGCAGAACAGCCCCTGCACTTTTTTGGTCATTAGGGTGGGGTAGAGCTGGGTAGCCGGCAGATAGTCGTATTCCACGGCGTAGGCAGGCCGCAGCATCACGCACCGCTCCAGGCCGGGCAAGGAGCGCAACATCTGGATCTGGATTTTCTCCGGCATCCCCGTCGAGAACCCCTGGATGTAGAGCTCCGGCAGATCCCGCCCTTCCGGCTCGATGAAAATTTGATGGCTTTCCTTGTCGGCGAAACGGACGATCTTGTCTTCGATGCTGGGGCAGTAGCGAGGCCCCTTGGCCTCCACCCAACCGCCGTAGACCGGGGTCTCGTGGAGATTTTCGCGGATGATGCGATGGGTCTCCGGCGTGGTGCGGGTGAGGTAGCAGTCCATCTGCTCCCGCGGCACCCACACCTCCGGGTCGAAGCTAAACCAGCGCACGTCGGGATCCCCTGGTTGCCGCTCCATCACGGAAAAATCGACGCTGCGGCGATCCACACGGGCAGGGGTGCCGGTTTTCAGCCGGCCCGTCTCAAAGCCCAGTTGGCGCAGGGTGTCGGTCAGGCCTTCGACGGCAAATTCCCCCGCCCTGCCGGCAGGTTGCCAGTGGCGGCCAATCCAGATGCGCCCCCCCAGAAAGGTGCCCGTGGTCAAGATCACCGCCCCACAGCCGAGGACACTGCCAAAGTGGGTAACCACGCCCACCACCTCATCGTTGCGCCCCAGCACCAGGTCGGTGACGGTGCCCTCGCGAAGGGTCAGGTTGGGTTGGTTTTCCACCACCGAGCGCATCACCCGTGCGTACTCGCGTTTGTCGGTTTGCGCCCGCAAGGCCCACACCGCCGGCCCCCGCGAGCGGTTGAGGATCCGCTTCTGCAAATAGGTGCGGTCGGTAACCTTGCCCATCTCGCCGCCAAGGGCGTCGATTTCGTGCACCAGTTGCGACTTGGCCGGGCCGCCCACGGCGGGGTTACAGGGCTGCCAGGCAATCTTGTCCAGGTTCAACGTCAGCATCAAGGTATTGCAGCCCAAGCGTGCTGCCGCCAAGGCCGCTTCACAGCCGGAATGCCCCCCACCCACGACAATCACGTCGTAGTGGTCGAGAAAATCCACGTTGTCTCGTCCAACTTTGAGCATCGGATTGCCCCTTGCTGGCTACCGGGATCCCCTATCCCAATTGGGTTGTTACAGCTTGTTTCTCCAGTCTAGCGATGGATAGAGGGCTATCCCCACATCTCGGCAAGAGGAAAAGGCTCCTTGGCCAGACCCCCACCAGTTTGCCGCCCCGAGGTTGCCCAAACCGGCCAGGATCCCGCTCTCCCCAGTCGAATCTAATCCAGACTATTTTAGTCGGATTTGGTTGACGGGGTAGACCGGGGGTGATAAGATTGCCTTCAACAATCGGGTGAGCAAGCTCTAACCCTTTCTCCCGCCAGAGGCTTTCCATGACGCAAACCGTTTCCCAACGCCCGCTCAGCTCTGCCGCTGCCCCGGCGGCTCCTGCCCTGCGCAACCCCCAGGTGGGCTTCAGCCGCTTGCGCTGCCGCGAATGTGGGGCTGAGTACGAGCCGGTGGCTAAGCACGTGTGCGACCTGTGTTTTGGCCCCCTGGAAGTGGTCTACGACTACGACTGGCTCAAGGGCGCCGTCAGCCGGCAGAGCATCCAGGCCGGGCCGCTGTCCATCTGGCGCTATCGGCCTTTTCTGCCGGTGGTTTCGGAGCGGCCCATCGATGTGGGCACCGGCATGACGCCTCTGGTGAAGGCGGAGCGGCTGGGCCGGCGGTTGGGGTTGAAAAACCTCTACATCAAAAATGACGCCGTCAACATGCCCACCCTCAGCTTTAAGGATCGGGTGGTGTCGGTGGCCCTAACCCGCGCCAAGGAGCTGGGCTTTACCACCGTTTCCTGCGCCAGCACGGGCAATCTGGCCAACTCCACCGCCGCCATTGCCGCCCACGCCGGCTTGGATTGTGTCATCTTCATCCCGGCGGACTTAGAAGCGGGTAAGGTGCTGGGATCCCTCATCTACAACCCCATCGTCATGGCCGTGGAGGGCAACTACGACCAGGTCAATCGCCTCTGCGCCGAGGTGGCCGATCGCTACGGCTGGGGCTTTGTCAACATCAACCTGCGCCCCTACTACGCAGAAGGCTCGAAAACCCTGGCCTACGAGGTGGCGGAGCAACTGGGGTGGCAACTGCCGGATCAGGTGGTGATCCCCCTGGCGTCCGGATCCCTGTACACCAAGATTTACAAAGGTTTCCAGGAGTTTGTGAAGGTAGGGCTGGTGGCGGAGAAGCCGGTTACCTTCCATGGCGCCCAGGCCCAGGGCTGTGCACCCATTGCCCAGGCCTTTCGCGAAGGGCGGGATTTTGTTACTCCTGTTAAGCCCAATACCATCGCCAAGTCCATTGCCATCGGCAACCCTGCCGACGGCATCTACGCCCTGGAGATCGCCCGCAAGACCGGCGGCCAGATCGCGACGGCTACGGATCCCGAGATCATCGCTGGCATCAAGCTCCTGGCCGAGACCGAGGGCATCTTCACCGAGACCGCCGGCGGCACCACCATCGCCGTGCTCAAACACCTGGCCGAAGCCGGCCAGCTCGATCCTGAGGCGGTTACGGTTGCCTATATTACCGGCAATGGCTTGAAGACCCAGGAGGCAGTACAGGCGCAGGTGGGCCATCCGCTGCTGATCTCGCCCAAGCTGGAGAGCTTTGAACAGGCGTTGGAGCGGGCCCGCACCCTGGAGCGGCTGGACTGGCAAGAGGCCTCGGTTTGAAGCGAGGGGGATCCCCCTGGGCTCTTAACGGAGTCTTAATGAAGAACTGTTACAATCCCTGGTACAGGCCCACTTGCTCAGGAGCTTTGCACCATGCCTATCTTTCGTTCTGTCCGTCACTTTGCGCGTCGCTGCCTGCCGGTGGCGGTGGCTGTGTTGACCCCTCTTGCTTTGGCTCCCACGGCTCGGCCCCAGGGGCTGAACACCATTGCCGTTGAGCTGGAAACTTTGCCCAGCAGCTACTCGACGTTGGCGGCGGCTTTGCGGGCGGCGGGGCTGAACACGGCGTTGGCGGGGCCGGGGCCATTTACGATCTTTGCCCCTTCCAATGTAGCTTTTGGCCAACTGCCGCCGGGCACCGTAGAGACGTTGTTGCAGCCGGCCAACCGGGATCAGCTCACCCGCATCCTCACCTATCATGTGGTGCCGGGGCGGATTACCTCGTTTGACCTGCGGCCCGGCCAATCGACTACTCTGACCACCTTGGCAGGGTTGCCGCTACGGGTGCAGGTGGGATCCGATGGCAGCATCCGGGTCAACGGGGCCAGCGTGAACCTGGCGGATATTCCGGTCTCGAACGGGGTGATTCACGGCATTGACGGGGTGCTGCTACCCTAGTCTTCTAATGTTGGTCGATGGACGAAGCATTGGCTTATGGCGGTCAAGGTGTTGATTCCCACCACGCTGCGGGCACTCACCCGGGATCAGGAGGTGGTGAATTGCGAGGGATCCACAGTTCGGGAGTTGCTGGAGGCCTTGGAGCAGAGCTATCCGGGCATCAAGGCGCGGCTGTGCGACGAGAAGGGGGAATTGCGCCGCTTTGTCAATTTTTATGTCAACAGCGAAGATATTCGTTTCCTCAACGGCTCCGACACCCCTCTTCAGGATGGGGATGAGGTGAGCATCGTCCCTGCTGTTGCCGGGGGCTGAGGCCTGCCGAGTCTGCCGTGGATCCCAGGGATTGGTTAAGCCAGCCGGCGCCGCTGGTGGCGCCTGCTTTGCTGGGCATGGTGCTGGTGCGGCAATTTGCCGATGGGCTGCAGGTGCGGGCCCAGATCGTGGAAACGGAAGCCTACACCGCCGGAGATCCGGCTTGCCACGCCTATCGCCGCAAGACCCGGCGCAATCAGGTGATGTTCGGGCCGCCGGGCCATCTCTACGTCTATCGCATCTACGGCCTCTACCACTGCTTGAACATCGTCACCGACGCGGAAGGGATCCCCTCGGCAGTTTTGATCCGGGCAGCCCAGTTGGATTGCCTGCCGGAGTGGATCCCGGCCAGTAAGCGCTCGAAGCCTGCACGGGTGGCGTCAGGGCCGGGCCTGCTCTGTCAGGCGTTGCGCATCGACGGATCCCACAACGGCTGGCGGCTGGAGCGGGCGGAAGCCGGCCAGGAAGGCATTTGGCTAGAGGGATCCCCCGCTTGGGAAGCACAGTTGCCCATCGTCCAGACCACCCGCATTGGCATTACCCATGGGGCCGAGCTCCCCTGGCGCTGGTACATTAAGGATCATCCGGCGGTGTCGCGCTATTAGGTCACGCTTTCATTGGCGAATCTCTTCTATCCAACCGGTTTTGCAACCACGTCTGAATATCCCGCAGGCTCTCCGGAGCAACTTCATGGCCCATCTCGTACTCGCGATAGGTGAAGTTCAGCGGCAACGGGGCGAAATAGTCCCGGATCTGGCGGCCAAAAGCAATCGGCAAAACGGCATCGGCAGTGCCATGAACCGCCAAGATGGCCAGGTGTTTCATCCGCTCCGGCTCCACCGCCTCGGCCAGGATCTCTGGAGATAGGCGCCCACTCATCGCCACCACCCCTGCCAGCTTCTCCGGCTGGGTCAGAGCCAAATACAGGCTCATGATCGCCCCCTGGCTAAACCCCAGCAAATACACCTGGCCTGGATCCAAAGCAAGATTAGAAAGATCCGGGAGCCCATCCGGCAACACCTGCTCCAGAAAGCGGCTCAGGAGCTGGAGGCTATCGCGTGCCTGCTGCGGATCCCCCACCAGCCCTTCCGGCGTCCAGGCCATTTCAAACTAGGCAAACCCGCCTACACCCCAAGCAATGGGGGCTCTCAAGCTGATCACCGCAAACCGGGGATCCAGATAGGGAGCCAACTGGAACAAGTCCCCCTCGTGGCTGCCGATCCCGTGCAGCATCACCAACACAGGTGCGGATCCCAGGCCGGCTTGGCGGGGGGGCTGAAAGCGGTAGGCGAGGGGCAAAGGGGGAGACACACAGACATCCTCCCGACGGGGAAACTATGCCCAATCCTGGGGGTGCCGCAGAACCTGGTAGAGCTTGGCTTCCCAGGTGCCCGGCTGCGGCTCGTAGCCGTATTCCCAGCGCACCAACGGCGGCAGCGACATCAGGATCGACTCGGTGCGGCCTTGGGTCTGGAGCCCGAAGATCGTGCCCCGGTCGTAGACCAGGTTAAACTCCACATAGCGCCCGCGCCGATAGAGCTGGAATTGTCGCTCCTGCTCCCCCCATTCCATTCCCTGGCGCCGCTCCACAATGGGCACATAGGCCGGCAAAAAGGCCTCACCACAGGCTTGCACCAGCTCAAAAAGATGCTCCCAACTGCGGCATCCCACCCGCACTTGCAGCGGTGGCGGTTCAGTCGCAAGCTGGTCGGGATCCCCTTCTGCCTGACCCTCAGGACGGTAAAGGAGGCCGGGGCGCTCATCCTGATAGTCGAAGAAAATGCCGCCAACGCCGCGGGCCTCACCCCGGTGGGGCAGGAAAAAGTAGCGGTCGCACCAGATCTTGAAAGCCGGGTAGTAGGCGGGATCCAAGCGGTCACAGGCCGCCTTGATGGTGCGGTGAAAATGGGCCGCATCCTCCTCAAACAGGTAATAGGGGGTGAGATCCATGCCGCCCCCAAACCACCAAACCGGCCCCGCCTCGAAATAGCGATAGTTCAGGTGAACCGTCGGCACGTAAGGGTTACGGGGGTGCAGCACCATGGAAGTGCCGGTGGCATAGAAAGAATGCCCTGCCGCTTCTGGGCGCTGTTTCAGAATCGAGGGGGGCAGATGGGATCCGAACACCTCGGAAAAATTGACTCCCCCCTGCTCAAATACGTCTCCCTGCTGGATGACCCGCGAGCGCCCACCCCCTCCGCCAGGGCGTTCCCAACGGTCTTCGCGAAACTTGGCTTTGCCATCCAGGGCTTCCAGACGGGCACAGATGTCATCCTGTAGGCGCTGCATGAACCGGCTCACCTGTTGGCGGGCGTCCACCGGCAGCGCTGTCGGGCTTGAGGCCAGCATCATCGTCTTCCTATCTCTCGCAACTTGCCAAAAACATCCCCAGTCCCAACAAACCCTCTCAAGCTGGGGCAGCCGAACCCAAGAGCTCTGACCGCCCCTGGACGGTACAGTGCGCAGCTTAGGTCCAGGCCATTCTGGGATCTTACGTGGGAACCGCCTCGTAGGGACGGAGCCGCGCCCATTTGTTCCGTTCCTCGCGAAAGCTCTGGCAGCCCACCACATCCCATTCCATCTCCGTGCCGCCGTTGCGGATATTGACATTGATCTGGGGGCCTTGCGGCTCAAAATCCGGCGTCAAAGTGAGATGGGGCTGCTGATGCTGCGCTTCCACGGCATGGTAGGTGGTGCAGCGGTCTACGTAGTAGCAGTGAATACAAATACACATGGTTGCTGCCTGCAAGAGACGGTTCCCGATCTCGAGAGTAGCATCCGGCCCTTTTCTAGACAGGGGATCCCCTCTTTCTCAGCCGGCTCTTGAGATATTTCTTAGCAAACAGAGGCATCTCCTCGTCTCTCATCTAGAATCTCGACATACTTCTCAGGCTGAGGCTGGATCTGCCTCTAGGATCGAACTATCCAGGCTATCCCAAGGAATTGCCATGAACACCCACACCCGCTACCGCTTCACCTGCACCCTCTCCTTTGGAGATATTTACGGCCAGATCATCATTTGGTTGATTGTCATCTTTGCCAGCCTGGGCGCTGCCCTCTCCCTGATGAATAGCCCCCTCTATGCCTTTCTCACCATCGCCCTGATTTTGGTCATTTCCCTGCCTTTTTTGCTCTTCGCCTTTGTGACCACCCTGCTCAACCACATCGAGTTTGTGGCCGTTCCCCCTGAGGCAGAGGAAGAGCGAGCTGTGGCAGCCAAGTCGCGGATGGCCGTCGGCTAGCAGCCAGTGGGCCCCTTCCGGCGCTAAGGATGCCGCAGGTTGGCCAGCCGTTTCGGTGGCCAGCGGGGCTTTCTGCTTAATACTTGTTTAAACTCCGTCAGATTTTGTCTATAATTGAGTCGGAAGGCCTGACAGCTTTTTCCACCTTCAGGAGAGTTCTGCAGCCAAGCAGGATCCTAATCTATGCAAGGGATGGATCTACCTTGGCTGAGGGAGATGACGTGGTAAGAAGCTGTACCGTTTGACCTCTTGGCTGGTCTTGCTGCCTTGCTTGCAGAGGCGAGCCGGCTGAGGATGGCTTAGGAGAGGGCTGCAAGTCAGTTCAGGAAGATGGGTGTGCTGTAGTGATGAAGGTGATGGACAATAGCTTGGCGCAGCTCGACTACCGAGTGTACAGGTTGGCGCGGCTGTTGAGCGAGTATTTGAATTTGGGGGAATTGATTGCCCTGTCTGTTGGCTCTCTGCAGGAGGGGCGTTCTCGCAATGGAGATTAGGCTGGGCCTGATCTACCCGGGCGCTGGCGTCGGCAAGCGGGATCCCGTAGCCTAGGTAATTTGTCCTCCGTTACAGCCCCTATGCGGATCCCTTCCTGGTGGCCGAAGCTCAGTTTTCAGGTCTGGCTGATCTTCATCGGTCGGCTGCTTTCCCAAACCGGAACCGGCTTTACCCTGTTTTATGCCACCCTCTTTTTTGTCAATCGGGTAGGGCTGACCGCCACCCAAGTGGGCTTGGGGCTGGGCGTTATGGCTTTTGCCGGGGTGTTTGGCCGCATCCTGGGCGGCTCGATGGCCGATGGTTCTTGGGGGCGCCGCTCCACGTTGATCCTCTCGCTGTCTATTTCTGCCGTGGGATCCTTTGGGTTTGCGCTCTCCTACGAGTTCTGGAGTTTTGCCTTGGCCAACGTGGCGGCAGGTTTGGGGCAAGGGTTATACTGGCCGCCTGCAGAAGCGATTGTAGCGGATCTAACCACGCGCGAGCAGCGCAACGAAGCCTACGCTCTCAACCGCCTGGGGGATAGCCTGGGTCTCAGCCTTGGGGTGGCTATGGCCAGCACGCTGGTGGCTCTGACGGGGGCCTATCGGCTCTTGTTTGTAATCGATGGTGTTACTTTTCTAATCTTTTTGGCGGTGCTCTGGTTTTTCATCCGGGAAACCCGGGCCACCTGTTCGGCGACAGAGCCTGTGTTAGCAGGTTGGAAAACCGCCCTTGGGGATCGCTCTCTCTTGGTGTTTGGCCTGTCGAATATCCTGTTCACCACTTACATCGCTCAGCTCAGCAGCAGCATGCCCCTCTACTTCCGCAATCGGGTAGGGATCCCAGAGGTGC
Organism: Synechococcus sp. H55.11; assembly: GCF_047462475.1. NCBI lineage: Bacteria > Bacillati > Cyanobacteriota > Cyanophyceae > Synechococcales > Synechococcaceae > Synechococcus > Synechococcus sp. H55.11. The sequence goes on along the minus strand of NZ_JANSJI010000138.1, from coordinate 17,523 downwards.
AAATCGGCATTCTGTTTGCCTTACATGGGGCTCTGATTGCTCTGCTGCAGATGCCGGTGGCCCGTTGGCTAAACCGCCGCACGCGCGTCCAAGGGTTGCAGGGATCCGCCCTAATGTGGGGGGTGGGATTTCTCCTGGTTTGGCTCAGCGGCCTGGCGGCAGGGCTGGGAACCGGGCCGGCTTTGGGGGTGGCGGCCTTGGCTCTGGTGGTGCTCTCGTTGGCGTTGGTGAGCTATAACCCCTCGGCCTCTGCTTTGGTGGCGGATTTGGCGCCGGATCACTTGCGGGGGGTGTATCTGTCGGTCAACTCCCTCTGTTGGGCGGCAGGATTTGCCGTTGGCCCCATGATTGGGGGGATGGCTTTGGACTTGCCGCAACCGTGGGCAAGCGGGTTGTGGGTCTTTTGGGTGATCAGCGTCGGCCTGGTTTTGGGGATCCTCGGCTTTCTTAATCGCATTCTGCCCTGCCAGGTGAATAGAGCCACAGCGCCTCTGATCGTGGAGCCCTAAAGCGCAGAAAAGAAGCGGATCTGGGGATCCCGGCTTGGCCAGTAGCTTGTTAGGATCAATCCGTCCTCAAAGATGGGTCTTGAGACCCAGTTTTTTGGGTGAGGATGCCGAACAGGAGGGCTCTGGTCTCAACGGTGGAGGATCTGAATTGTGAGCTTGATTGGCAACATCATTTGGCTCATCTTCGGGGGCTTGCTGACAGGTTTGGGCTATATCTTGGGAGGGCTGAGCCTCTGCCTGACGATCATCGGCATTCCTTTTGGCTGGCAGAGCATCAAACTGGGGTTTGCAGTGCTGGCCCCTTTTGGGAAAGAAGTGGTGGAGTATCCCGATGCCAACAGCCCGCTGCTGCTGATCTTTAACGTTATCTGGCTATTGCTGTTCGGCTGGCCGCTGGTGCTTAACCATCTCTTCTGGGCTCTGATTCTGGCCATCACCATTGTCGGGATCCCTTTTGCAAAACAACACATGAAGTTAATTATTTTGTCCTTGTTGCCCTTTGGCCGAGATCTGCGCTGAGGAAGTGGGTGGACTTGGGATCTCGCCTTTTGATTTCCGAAGACTTCGCCAAGCTGACGGTAGGGGCGGATGCAGACTATGGGTCATCCTGCCGCCAAAATCGCCTCCAACAAGGGATCCGCCCCAAAGCGCACCACATCGGTACAGGGCCGTCCGGTCTCGGCTTGCACCTGGCGGATCTGCTCCAGCGCCGCTTCTTCCTCCCAGCCGAAGGTATTGAGGGCAATCCCCACCACCGGCACAGGGGCGAAGGCACCAGCAGCCATGGCCACCTGTTCGTACAGCTCGATCACCTTGGACAAAGGTGGGATGGGCACGTAGTCCATCCCTTTGATATGGGTCTGGCCGGCTCGGTGAACCAAGATCAAATGGGTGGGCTGGGATCCCCGCAGCAGGGGCAAGGTCGCTGTAGAGGCGGGGTTGAGCAGGGATCCCTGGCCTTCGAGGTGCAAAATGTCGTGGTCAAAGCCAGAGCGCAGCACCAGTTGCTCCACCGCTCCGCTGGCATAGTCCACCCGCACCGCATCCAACGGGATCCCCTCGCCGCTGATGAGGATCCCGGTTTGTCCGGTGGCCAAAAAGCGGGAGCGCAGTCCCCGTCTCAGGCTGGCCCGGTGCAGCTCCAGGCTGGCGGACATTTTGCCCACGCTCATGTCGGTGCCCACCGTCAACACCCGTTTGCAGGGCAAGGTGCGGGCCAAAGCTTTTCCCACCGACAGGTTGGGGGGTTCGCGGCGAATGTCCCAGATCCAGGCTCCCGGCTGCAGCCACTGCCGCAACTGGGGATCCTCGGCCAGAGGCGTGTGGAGACCGTTCACCAGAGATAGGCCGGCTTGCAGGGCTTGGCGCAACTCCTCCCGCCAGGCTTGTGGCAACTGGCCGCCCGAAGGGGCAATCCCGATCACGAGCACTTCAGGCCGGTAGGCCAGCGCCTCCGCCACCGAGGCCACAATGGGAATGGCTTTGGCGATGCCGGTCAGATGAACCAGGGATCCCCCCGCCTGCTCCCGGTCGATCACCGCCACCACCGGGAAAGGCCCGTAGCGCAGCAGCCCCAAGCCCGTTTTGCCGTGCTCCCCCAGCAGGCCACCGTGGAGCAGGATGGCCACCCGAGTTTGGCTGGATAGGGATCCCGGCTTTCCCATTACTCCTCCCGCAGCTCTACCCCCAAGCCCGGTCGGTCGGTGGGGATGAGACGGCCCTCCTGCAGGACGGCCCCGACGAAGGGATCCTCGACAAGATTGAGGTGGCTGTCCAAATCCAGATAATCCACCAGTGGGGCCAAGTGGGCCGCCGCCGTATTCCCCAGAGCCGTGTTGCTGTAGCAGCCCAGCATCACCTGCAGCCCGTAAGATTTGGCCGTGTGGATCATGCGCCAGGCTTCGCTGAGGCCCCCACATTTCATCAGCTTGATGTTGATGCCGTGGACGCGATCCGCCAGGGCAGGAATATCGCGGCTGTCGCAGCAGCTCTCATCCACAAAGATGGGCAGCTTCGACTCGTGCCAGAGGGTGATCAGCTTCGCCTCCTGCCCCCTCTCCAAAGGCTGCTCTAGGTAGCTCACCCCTTGCCCCGCCAGCCAGTTGCTCATGCTCAAGCTCTGCTCCACCGTCCAAGCCCCGTTGGCATCCACTGTAATCAAGGATCCCAGCGGGATCACCTCTTGCACAGCAATCAGCATGTTCTGATCCGCCCTCAGCCCCAAGTCGCTACCCAGCTTGATCTTAAAGGCCCGCGCTTGGGTCTGTTCCATCCAGGCCAAGGCCCGCTGGCGGGCCGCTTGAGGGGTGGAAATGCCAATGGTCAACGTGGTGGACGGAATGCGGGAGCGATCCAGCCCCCACAACTGCCACAGGGGCTTCTCCAGTCGTTTGCCCATCCAATCGTGCAGAGCCATATCCACCGCCGCCCGCGCCGCCGACGGGATCCCGGCCTGCAGCAACTGAGCCTCGATTTGCTGGCGCTCCCAGGGGGAGTGGCGCCTCAGGATCCCTTTGGCCACATCTAGGCCCATGAGGATATCGTCCAGGGACTGGTGGCAGTCGTCGCTTAGCGAGAAGGGACAAGCCTCTCCCCACCCTTCAATCCCCTCTTCCTCGATCCGCACCCACGCCAGCGCAGCCTCACTGTAGGTACCTCGGCTGATGGTCAGGGCATAGCGCTTGTGAACGGTGAAAGCTTCAACATAAAACCGCATGGGCATCTCCAGAGGAGAGAAAGCTTTGAGGGGCAATTCCATTCGAGCTTAGCTCGGTTCCCACCGCCCCCTAGCTCAGAAAAAAAGTTATCCCCTGCCCTGTCCGCTGTCTATGGTGGAGGGCCCGCCTTTACTACTGCGACAAACCCAACACCTGTCTCATCTCCAATGGCTTTGCC
>NZ_JANSJI010000138.1:2455-14019 GCF_047462475.1 Synechococcus sp. H55.11 | reverse complement strand
CCGCCTTTACTACTGCGACAAACCCAACACCTGTCTCATCTCCAATGGCTTTGCCGCCATGGGCATCGCCATTGCGGGGGCTTTGGCCGCTAAATTGGTACATCCTGACCGCCACATCGTGGCCGTGACTGGAGATGGCGGCTACGGGTTGATCGGGTGGCAGCAGTATGGCGTCAAGCTGGCGGAGAGCATGGGGCTCAAAGGCTACCCTGTCTCAGAGAGCAGGGCTCCTGCTGCTTGGGATAGACCACCCTGTTTGCAGAGGTCATGCACGGGGTAGCTGCCGAAGAGCTTCAAAGTTTCCGCAATCGCTTCCAGCGCCGCAATCACCTCTGCATCCAGATAGGGCTGGCCGACCGGATTCTCCAGATCGACAAAAAAGACATAAGTCCCCGCCGATTTTTTGGTGGGGCGCGATTCAATACGCGACATGTTCAAGCCCCGCTCCGCAAAGACTTGCAGCGGCTTCAGCAGCGCCCCCGGCACATTGTGGGGCAGGCTGAAGGCCAAGGAAGTGTGGGATCCTCCAGGGGAAGCGGGCGCCCCATCCTGTCGATCTGAAGGCGAAAGCGGCCCACGGCCCACCACCCAAAAGCGGGTGCAATTGTCGGGGTGATCGTTGATTGGGCAGGCCAAGACCGGCAACTGGTAGAGGGTGGCAGCTCGTTCTGAGGCAATGACGGCGGCGCCGGGCTGCTGCTGCAGGCGATCCAATTCTTCGGTGGTGGAGCGGGTTGGGATCAGCGTGGCTTGAGGCAAATGGGCTCTCAGCCACGCCTGACATTGGGCCAAAGCCTGCGGGTGGGAATAGACCTGCTCAATGTGCTGCAACTGCGAGGCACGTCCGATGAGGGCATGGCGAATCGGTAGGATCAGCGCCTGGCGGATGCTCAGCCCCTCCAGTTGCCAGAGGGCGTCCAAGGTCATGGAAACGCCGCCCTCTACCGAGTTTTCCACCGGCACCACCGCCCAGGGTTGCTGGCCGGCAGCTACCGCCTCCAAACAAGCGCTGATCGTCGGATAGGGCACCAAGGGATGGGATCCCTGGCTGTGCAGGTGAGGCTGCTCGGGGCAGGCCAGCAAAGCAGCCAGCTCCGTGTAGGTTCCGGCAGGGCCGAGAAAGGCCACCGGCGAAGCGGAAACGGTCACGTCAGCAGTGGGTAGCACTGTCGGGGGCATTCCTGCAATCAATTGTCGCTGGGGGCCAGCTCTAACTCGGTCGCGTCAGCGGTCTGGACGAGCAGCAGAGGACAGTCAGGTTCTGGGCAACGGGGATTGGCCGCCACCTTTTCCATGGCCTTCACCACCTCCAACCGGATCAGCCTCTGCAACTCCTGATCCGCTTGAATGGCTTCCAAAGTGTGAAGAGAGCCATGAAAACTGGTGGCGTAGCGAGGCTGGAGATTGTTCAAGGCCAGGGCGGCAGCATCGTGACAGAATCTCTCGCAGAAGCAGTAGCGCTGCTGGCTTTCCAGGAGGAGCATCTCGTTTATGGCTTCGAGGACGGCCCGCTCCATTTGATTTTCCAGCCTCCTCAGGGGTTTGCGTGTCTCCATGGCTGCCTCCTTGTAGCTTCCCTTACCGATGGCGAATTCCCCTTTAAGCGGGATCTGGCCAGCCGGAGTCTCTAGCGACCTCCTATCCTCTAGAGTACCCAGCTCAGTAAACAATGTTGGTGCTGGCAGCCTCTCCATTGACCAACACTCTCGGCAGACGAGCAGAAAGCCCACACAGCAGTTCGTAGGCAATGGTGCCCGCCTGGTCAGCCCAATCCTGCACAGACAAACCCATATTTGCCAGCTTGGGGCCCAGCAGCTCCACCACGTCCCCCACCTGTATATCCGGCCTCTCGGTGACATCCCACATACATTGATCCATTGTGATCGTGCCCACCTGTTGGATCAGGCCGCCGCGCACCCATCCTCGCAGCCAGCCGGAAAGCCGCCGTGGGATCCCGTCCGCATAGCCGATGGCCAGAGTGGCAATGCGACTGGGGCGAGAGGTGATGTAGCGATGTCCGTAGCTCACGCCGGTTTGGGCGGGCACGGTTTGAATGTGGGTCAGCCGCGCCTTGAGACGCAAGATCGGCTGTAAACCCGGCACCGGCAGGTGGGGAGCAGGCGACAAGCCATAGAGGACCAACCCCAACCGCACGCGGGAGTAGTGAAGACGGGCCAGAGCGCCGGCGGAGTTATCCAGATGCAACGGTGGCAAGGGATCCCCGGCTTGGCGAATCTGTTCCACCACCTGGGCAAAGCGGGCGTGCTGCTGTTCCATGACCGGAGAATGGGGCTCGTCTGCCGTCGCCAAATGGGAAAACAGGCTACAGCCCGCCAGCTCCGGGATCCGACAAATCTGCCCCCACACGGCTGCGGCTTCGCTCCAGGGGATCCCCAAACGGGTCATGCCCGTATCTACATTGACATGCACCGGGACGGGTCGCCCGGCCCAGCGGGCCACCTGGCGCATCAGGGGGATTTGCTCGGCGCGGGTAAGGCTGACCTCCAGCCGAGCTGCCATGGCCTGCTGCAGCTCCGCCCAGGTGTTCAAAGCTCCCAAGACCAAAATCGGAGCCTGCAGCCCCATTTGCCGCAACTCGATCCCTTCCGCTAGGGTGGCCACACACAGCCCTTTGACGCCGGCAGCAACGGCCACAGGAGCCACCAAGTGGGCCCCATGCCCGTAGGCGTTGGCCTTGACCACTGCCCAGATCTCGGTATCCGGCGACAAGCGGGCCTGCAACAGCCGCAGATTTTCCCGCAACTGGGCCGCGTCGATTTCCACCCAAGCCCGACTGGTTGACAGCTCCAGGTCGATGGCGCCATCCTGCTCTGCCCCCTGGGGTCCTTCCCTTAGGGCGCTCCCCTGACCCCCCCAATTGCTCCGCACTGCCTGCGGAACCGCTTCTCGATTCACCACTTCACCCCCCCACACCCAAACCGGTCGTGATTAGATTTAGCGCAAAGTCCGCTCCGGCGCCATCCACAGCAGCGGCACGTCTGGGATCCCAGCAACCGCGTCGCCGGCCAACAGCCGGCTCAGCCAAGCAGCTTGCCTTTGCGGGGACAATCCCTGGCTGAGCAGTCGTCGCAGTGCCCGTTGGAAGCCATCTCCCCCACCTGCGGGCGACAAAGAGGGATCCCCGGTCATGCGCCGCAGATCCTCCACCGCTTCGGTGTATCCCCCCAAAGCATCCACCAAGCCCACCTCCACAGCTTGCGCCCCGGTGAAGATGCGCCCATCGGCCAACTGTCGCACTCGCTCTTCGTCCAAGCTTTGTCGCCGCGCGATCATCTCTGCGTCCAACACCTGCTCTGCCCCTTTTGCTGGCAGGTGCTGGCGTCCTTGGGCCACATCGCGAATGAACTGGTCAAGGGTGTTCTCCACCAAGCCCTGCAGAAGGCGCTGCTCTTGAGGAGTGGCGCTGCGGAAGGGAGAGAGGATGTCTTTGTACTCGCCGGTTTTGAAGGTCTGCGGCTCGATGCCGTAGTTCTCCAGCAACTTGCCAAAGCTGAGGCCGCTGATGATGACCCCTATGCTGCCGGTCAAGGTGCCGGGGTTGGCATAGATTTTGTCGGCAGCACTGGCCACGTAGTACCCCCCACTGGCAGCGATGTCTTCCAGGATGGCGACCACCGGCTTGCCGGCTTCGTGTAGAGCGGTTACGGCACGGTAAAGTTCCTGGCTGGATCCCACGGCCCCGCCCGGGCTGTTGATGCGCAGCAATACAGCCTTGACGGCGCGGTCTTGCACTGCCTCCCGCAACTGTTCCACAGGAGAGGTGGGCAGGCCTACCAAAGTCGAGCCCCGTGGACCTCCTATCGTTCCTTCCAGGGTGACCACCTCGATGCGATCTGCCCCCCGCGCCGACTCCAGGCCAAGCCGAGCCGACTCTGAGGCAGGTCGTGTGCCGCCAACAATGGCCGCCATCAGGCAGACCACCAGCAAAGAAGCCGCCAAAATGCGGTTAAGCAGGGATTCCTCTGTCACAAGCCCCTCAATGTCACTGACTCTGTTCTATCACCCGGCAAGCTCCTCCGGTGGCCACAAGCCGAGAGCCTGGCAGAACCCATCCACCGAGCTCTTGACAAGCATCCACCGCCTGTCTACGATGAGTGCCTGGCACTTTTCACCAGCAAGCGGCTTCTTTAGGCTACACTGGTGATCTAAGAATGGTTGATAGTTGAAGGGAGAGGGCTCCCTTTTCTATCAACTGAAAACCTGGGGCTTTAGCTCAGTTGGTAGAGCACTTCAATGGCATTGAAGGGGTCAGCGGTTCGAGTCCGCTAAGCTCCATCCTCAAATAGAGAAAAGCTCCTCAGTCAGAGAATTGGGCCAGACGAGTACAAGCTTCGGATTCATCTGCGGGTGGAGTAAAGAGCGCGACATTGCTGCCGGCGAAACCCTCACCCTATGAAGGTGAGGAGATACGCAGAGCAAGAACCTCTAGCTGGGGAGAGTGTTCACAAGGACACTTTCCCCAACCCGCACTCAGGATTTGGTATGGATCCGTTTATCCTCTGGCCGAGGCAGTCAAGGCAGAGTTCATAATCGGCCAGAACCAGTGGGGCCGCATTAGGATCACCGTGTCGATAACGTGAATGATGCCGTTGTCGGCTTCGATATCCGCCTGGATAACGGTGGCATTGTTCACTTCAAACACATCCCCTTCGATAAACAGATCGATGGGGGATCCCTCTACTGAGCCCACGCTCTGGTACTTGGCCAAATCTGCCTTTTTCAGGCGACCGGGCACCACGTGGTAACACAAGATGCGGGTCAGTTGGGGGATGTTTTGCACCAGGGTGGTAATGGTGCCGGGGGGCAACTTGGCGAAAGCTGCATCCGTGGGGGCGAAAACCGTAAAGGGGCCGGGGCTTTTCAGAGTATCCACCAAGTTTGCCGCTTTCACGGCTGTAACTAGGGTGGAGAAACCCTCAGCAGAAACGGCAATATCGACAATATCAGGCATGGCCGAGATCCTTATTTTCTGGAAGTTGGGATGATAGGAAAGCCAAAGAAACAGGCAGTTGCAGAGCTACCTAGCCTGGACACAATCGAGGAGGGGAAGGGTCAATGCCTAGCACTTGAAGTCGGCTAGCGATAGTTCTGATCCTGAATGTAGGACAGGCGGGCTGCTTCTCGGATCCCGTATTCTGGTCGGGTGAAGCGATTGAGTTGTCCCTCAAAATAACGGCGGTTCATCATCAAATGCCGCGGATTGGGATCGTCCAAAGGATAGAGAAAAGCTGCCCTCCCCGCCTGGATCACGGCTGAGGTAACGTTGTACATGGAGCGCTGGAAGCTGATCCCAAGCTGGATCAGCATGTCATCTTCGCCGCGGCAATGCTTGCGGTAATACTCCACCAAATACTGGGGCAAAAAGTGGTACATATCCTGGTGCAAAAGCGTCGGCGGGATCCCAGCAGTGGCCACCGGAAACTTGTCGGCGTAGAGGATCCCATAGTGGAAGTCCAACTGGTTGGTGGGAACTTCGTTGGCCTGGGCGTTGTAGGACTTGGTGCCGCGGAAGGGAGAGGTGCGATAGAACACGGCCTCTACGTAGGGGAAAGCCGCCTCGTAGAGCCAGGTAAATCCCTTGGATTTGGGCACAATATCGTACCATTCCCCGCGAATGCGCACCCGGTGGTAGATGGGCCGCCCGGCAATGGCGAAGATCCCGTTGACCAAAAAGTTCATCGCCTCCGGCACGCTGGTGATTTTGCCCTCGTCGTAGAGGTCGCTCATCTCAAAAAAGACGGGGGCCATAATCTCCCAAAACAGGCCCAGCACCGAATACATGGTGGCCTGGCGGCAGAGTTCCAGAAACATGTCTGGAAAGAGCTTGTACAGGCCGGTCAAGAGAGGATTACCCTGACAGTAGGCGCGGATGGCGCGGTCGGCATTTTGTTTGTATTCCTCGGAATCCATATAGGGATCCAACAGGCCCCCCATATCCCGGTGCCAGAGCATGGCCCGCATACATTCTTCGGCAAATTCCATGTTGATGCGGTCATGCCAGAGGTGATGCAAAATCCGCGGCAGCTTGCGCTTGAGCTCCCCTTTTTCCATGAACTCCAGAAGTTCCGGGTGGGCCGTGGCGGGGCCGCGCCAAATGCGCAAATCTGCATTATCTCCCGCGTAGTGGTTGGCCAGCTTTAGGTATTCTTCGGGAATGATGAACTTAAAAAAGGGCAAGGGATCCACAAACACCTGCTCGGCAATGTAGAGCAGATCCCGCCAGTAGAAGTCCATCGGCACCGCATAGGCTTTGTAAAGGCCGATAATTTGCATCAGGTTTTCCGGCGTATCCGGCAGCATGGATCCCCCCGCTTCGAGGCGGTGGACTACATCCGCAAAAGGGTGGGTAGAAGGGGGAAGCTTGCGGGTTGTGAGGGTTGTCGTCATGGAAGAAGTCTCCAACTCTTCAAAAGCTCTGGATCCTTGCGGCTATGCGTCGAGATCTCAATTCGGTCTTGGACGCTTCCTGGAAGTTCTCCGATTGCTTTGGTCGCCTCCCGAGAAGGTGATCTAGGGAGAATGGGCAAAGTCGCCGGCTGAGGCCAAGATGAGGGTTTGGGCCTGAGCCACCTGGGTGGATAGAGTAAACGCCAACGGTTGCGGCCATTTCACCAGGTTCATAGGCTGGATCCCAAACCAGACGATCAAGGCAGTTAAGATAAAGCCCGGGATCCGCTCCCAACCTTGCACCCGTGGGTAGTAGGCGGTGCGGTTGTCCAATTTGCCGAAGCAGGTGCGGTTGAGCAGGATTACAAAATACACCGCCGTCAAGCCGGTGCCGCAGATGCTGATCAAGGTGGGCAAGGGAAAATCTTGGTAGCTGCCCTGGAAGATCAAAAACTCCGCCACAAAGCCCACCAAGCCCGGGATCCCGGCGCTGGCCATGCCGCCCAAAATCAGCAGGGCACTCACGGTGGGCAGGCCGCGCAGGGGATTGAGCAGGCCGTTGAGCACGTCCAGATCCCGCGTTCCCACCTTGCGCTCCACCAGGCCCACCAGATCAAACAGCAGCGCCAAAATCAGGCCGTGGGAGATCATCTGCACCATCGCCCCCGTCAGGCTAATCGGTGTGGCCGCCGCCATGCCCAGCAGGATATAGCCCATATGGCCAATGGAGCTGTAGGCCACCATGCGCTTGATGTCTTTTTGGGCGATGGCCGCCAAAGCCCCCGACAGCACAGCAATGGCCCCCCACCAGGCCAGGATCCCGCCCAGATCGGCCCAAGCTTGGGGAAACAACTGCAGCCCAAAGCGAAACAGACCATAGGTGCCCAACTTGGAGAGCACCCCACCCAGCAGGATCGCCACCGGCGGCGAAGACTCGCCGTAGGCGTCGGGCAGCCAGGTGTGGAGAGGCACCAGCGGCATCTTGATGCCAAAAGCCACAATCAACGCCAAGAGTGTCAGGGTTTGGGCAGCAGGGCCCAGAGAGCTAATGCGAACCTCGGCCAGCTCAAAGGTATGGGGATCCCCTAGCCAGTAGATGGCCAAAAACGCCCCCAACAGGAAGATGGCAGAGACAGCGGTGTAAATCAAAAACTTGATGGCGGCGTAATCCCGCTTGGGGCTGCCCCAGATGGAAATAAGCAGGTAGATCGGGATCAGCACCAGCTCGTAAAAGAGGAAAAACAAGAGCAGGTTCTGAGCGGCAAAAGCCCCGTTGACCGACCCGCTCATGAGCAAAATGCAGCCGTAAAAGAGATTGGGCCGCTTCACTTCCGGCTCCGCCGTCAGAATGGCGATGAGGGTGAGCAGCCCGTTCAGGGCCACCATCAACAAAGACAGCCCATCCAAGCCCAGGGAGTAGCTCAGCCCAATTGGCGGGATCCAATCCCACCGCTGCTCCCACTGCAAGCCGGTCGCCTGCAAGTCGAAGCGGGTAAATAGGAGCAGGGAGATGGCCAGCGGGATCGCGGCCAAGACCACCGCCAGCTTTCGCCCTCCCAAGCCCAGGAACAGGAGCAGGGATCCCACAATCGGCAACACAATCAAGGCACTCAGCATCGTCTTTTTCCTCTTTTCTAAGGACTCCGTCCTGCCACCACCCAAGCCTAGAGAATGAGCCAGCCCAGCAGGGCCACCCCTACCACAATGGTCAGCACATAGGCCTGCAACTGGCCGGAGGTGGTGTATTTCAGGACTTGGCCGCCTGCCAGCACCGCCAAGCTGGTCAAATTCACCAAGCCGTCCACCACGTAGCGATCAAAGAAAGCCGTGACATCAGAGATGATGCGCACCAAAAACACCACACTGGCTCGGTAGAGCTTGGAAGTGTAGAAGTCGTTGGCCAGCAGATCCTGCCAGTCGGCCAAGAAAGCCCAGTCCACCGGCCGCCGCTCCCGCGGTAGGTACAGCCAGGCTCCCAAGGCGATGCCCGCCAAGCTGGATCCCGTCATCACTCCAACGGGGATCCCTTCTAGGACGGGAATGAGATCCAGCGCCGCCAGGATCATGGGCATGTGCAGCGCCACTCCCATGGTGACTGTGCTGGGCAACATCATTGGCCAATGCACCTCTGGGGAACGCTCGCTCATCTGCTGCGGCTTACCCCCCCAAACCAGGCCGAAGACCCGCGTCAGCCCCAGCGCCGTCACCGCATTGGTAACCAGCACCACTGCCGCCCACAGCCCCTGCCCGGATTGCGCCAACTGCTGCCACAAATCTGTCAACACCCAGAAGGAGCCAAAAGGCGGCAGAGCCACCATGCCGGCCATCCCCGTCAAAAAGCACAGGCCGGAGATAGGCCGCCGCGACCACAAGCCCCCCAGGTAGCGCAGATCCTGGGTAATGCTGTTCCAGATCACCATACCCAGCGCCATCACCAGCAAGGCCATCGCCGGCGCATAGGTGAGCAGCAGTTGGTAGGCTTGTTGGGTGTGTCCTGTGCCCACCGCTACAAAGATCAAGCCCATGTAGGCGCTCACCAGATAGGACAAGGCCCGCTTGGCATCGATTTGGGCCAGGGCCACGAAGGCTCCTCCCACTGCCGTCAGTGCCCCGATCACCAGCATCACTTCCAGCACGGTTGGGGAAAGAGCATAGAGCGGTTGCAGGCGAATCAACACCCAAGCTCCCGTGCCCACCACCACCGAGTTGCGCAAGATCGAGGCCGGGATCGGCCCCTCCATCGCCTCATCCAGCCACAGGTGCAGGGGGAACTGGGCACACTTGCCCACCGGGCCAGCCAACAACCCCAGCCCCGCCAAAGTGATCAAGGTCGGATCCACAGAGATAGCTCCTGCCTGCACCGACTTTGCCCAAGCCGTCAAGTCCTCAAACTCCCAGGATCCCGTCAAAGGATAGATGGCGATGACCCCCATCAAGAGCAACAGGTCGCCAATGCGCTTGGTCAGAAAAGCATCCCGCGCCCCTGTTACCACCAGCGACTGGTTAAACCAAAGGCCCACCAACAGGTAGGTGCCCAGAGTCAAAATTTCCAAGATGACGTAGCTAAAAAACAAAGAGTCGCACAAGGCCAGAGCGCACATCCCCCCCTCAAATAGGCCCAGCAAGGAGAAAAACCGCGCCCAGCCCCAGTCCATTTCCATGTAGCCAAAGCCATAGATCTGGGCCGCCAGGTTTAGCGCTGTCACCACGGCGCAGGCCCCCAGCGTTAGCGATGAGACCTGCAGCGGCAGCTCCAATACCAGATCCCCCACCTGCAGCCAGGGCAGCCGAATCACCTGCGACGGCTGATCCCAAATTGCCACCAGCGCTCCTACACTGTGCAAGAACGCCAGCAAAGTCAGCAGCGCATTCAGATAGCCCGCCGGACGGGGTCCTGTGCGCCGGGTAATTCCTGGGGACCAGATTAGCGCTCCCGTCCACGCCACCAAGGCATAGAGGGGAATGAGCCATGCAGTTGTGATCAGCCCGTTCAAGCTCATAATCCTCCTTCGGCCAGGGATCTTGGCCAAACTGGAACACTCGCTGAGATCCTGCAAGAAATCTTAAAAAGCATCCTAGCGGAGAACCGAGATAGATAAAAATTGAACTTTCCGATGAGATCTCTAGGTAAGAGTCTATGCTTTAAGAGCGGGTAGCCAGGTGGTCTCTGTTGTTGTGACCACCTTGCTTTTTATCCTCACTACTTCTATAGGGTAGATGGGAACAAGCTCCTTGGAAACCTGAGGATCCGCGGTTGGGTGGATCCAGTTTCCGGTGCTGTTTCCGATCCAGCAGGACGGGCGCGCCCCAGTTCAGCTCTTCTCCCCAGTCCGCTACTCAATCAAGTCGCTATGGAATTGCTATTGTGAAGTTGCTATGAAGATCAAGAGCAATGCCCTAGAAAGGCGTCTTGACTTTGGGTTGCTTGACCTTGAGTTCGCGAATCCGTTTCAACATTTTTTGGAAATACTCGGCCAGGTAATCTTCAAGCGAGGTCAGAGAGGTCAGTTCAATCCCCAAGGTTTCGCACACAGCTGTCATATCGGCATGCATGGGTTCTTTGGCAGCAATCACCTCGACAAAGGCCAGCCGGTCGGCAATGTTCCAGCTCCACTGAAAGAACTGGGCCACCTTACGCGCTCCTCGCAGCAGTCCCAAGGGCATGGTGCTGACCTTGGCTTTTTTGCCGGAGAGCTGCTCGCACAGGGCGATGACTTCTTGGGATGTCCAGGCCTTGGGCCCCACCAAAGGGAAGATCTGCTGCTTGGCGCCTTCGACACTAAGGGATCGCACGGCAAACCGGGCTGCATCTAAGGTGTCGAGGTAGGCTGTGGGGATGCTCTCGCTGGCTACCCAAACAATTTGCTCTTCCAAAATGGGGATGGCATACTGGCCGATCAATCCCTGCATGAAGCCCGCCGGACGAAAGATGGTGTAGGGCATCTGGGATCCGATCAAGTACTTCTCGATGTGGTGCTTGAAATTCATCAGGGGCACATTGGGGTACTCATGCTGAGCACCCATGATGGAGAAAAAGACGAAGTGGCCCACTTGGGCAGCCCGTGCCGCATTGATCAGAGCAACTTTGCCATCCCAATCCACCTGGCGGGCGCTGAGGGTGTCGGTTACCCGCACCGTGGCACAGTCGATCACCGCCTCGACGCCTTCCATCGCCGCTCGGAGCGTGCTGGGCTGCAGTAGGTTCCCCACCTTGAGGTGGGCGCCCCATTCACTCAAGAAAGCAGCCTTGGCCGGGTTTCGCACCAGACAAGTCACCTGATGCCCTTCTTCGATGGCCCGCCGCACCACCTGACGGCCCAGCGTTCCCGTTGCCCCCACAACCAGCACGTTCATAAAATTATCATTTCTTAACCTTAGGCTTAGTCTATCAGACAAAGGCAGCTTCCAACACAGAAGGATAGCTTGGTAGCCCCGAACTGGAGTGCGGGGCGGAAAAGCCCGTAATTGGCAATAACAGCGCCTTTACGAGTTTGTTTTTGAACTGCGTAAGAATCCCCCGCCTTTAGGCAGTGGGAGTGTCAAAACTCGGCCCAACTCTAAGCCATGAACAAAACAGGGATCCCCGACCCAAGGAGCTTTGCAGGGATCCCCGGCTCAGTCTGCTGCCGAGAGAGTGTTCACCCAGCCAGCTCGTT
>NZ_JANSJI010000138.1:0-2355 GCF_047462475.1 Synechococcus sp. H55.11 | reverse complement strand
TGCCATCGTTTCCATCACGTTTTCATCAAAAGAGCGGCTGCGGGCAGATCCCAGCTTCTTTACAAAACTTCGTAGTCTTCCAGTTCCTGCGAGGCGGCAGCAGGGCCGAGGGGTTTGTATAGCCAGTAGCCTTGCACAGCAAAGTGGGCCTGCCTATAGAAGTTAAGGGCAGCTTGATTGTGGCGGTAAACCTGCAAGGTGATGGCCGACAACTGCTGCTGGGATCCCCAGCGTTCTACCTGTTGCAGCAAAGCTCTGCCCAGCCCCCGCCGACGATGGGCGGGATCCACCCAGAGCAAAAAAACGTAGGCCACCCGACGATGAGTGGCTTGGTCGGTAGAAATGCCGGCCCACACGCCGCCCACCGGCTCCCCTGTTGCTTCGTTGAGGATCCACCAGCAGGGAGTACGGGGGGGGTCAAAGAGGCGATCCAGGGTCGCTTCCAGGTGATCCCACTGGCTTTGCTCGGGGAAAGACTCCTGCAAGGTGGCCTGCAATCCCCGCCGCACCCAGGGCCGATCCCAAGCAGAGCCAATGCGCCAACGGTAACCAGCAGGCAGAGGGATCTCCAGTTCAGCCATCCTCAAGCATTCGCGGAAGAAAGATCGGCAAGACCCATCGATGTTACTTCCTCTACCGGGGCCGGCTGGGCCATATCTTCCGGCAGAAACGAGCGGATGCTCACCACCACCAGAGTAAATAGGAACACCAGCAGGATGAGAGCGGGAAAGATATACTGCCGTAGAATGTTCATATTTCTACATAACCTTGGCCTTTACAGTATAGTCCAGAGCAGGATCTCTGGTCGGCCTTGTGGCAACCTTCCCCAGCCCCTATCGACTAACCGGGCGGGATCCCGCGCGTCAACAAGGTGAGAGACTGTAGCCTATGATTCCAAAGTAAGCTCCGTCGTGCATTAAGGTTAAGCGCAGGTAGGTAGGTACTTGCCCTGACCCGTGAGCGGAGAGCCGATGAGACCCCCAAGCCGCCCCTTAAAGACTTTGGGGATCCCTCCCAATGCCTGGGCTGTGAACGCCGCAATGGCCGACATCACCCGCCCGCCTTTAGAGCCTCGGCCCATCCTGCTGCCTACCTCCAGCAAAACCCTGCGCCTGGATCTGGCCAAAGCGGCGCTGCTGGTCATTGACATGCAAAACGACTTTTGCCACCCCGACGGGTGGCTGGCCAGCATTGGCGTCGATGTGACACCGGCGCGAGCTCCCATTGGCCCCCTGAAAACTCTATTGCCCCGCCTGCGGCAGGCCCAGGTGCCGATCGTGTGGGTCAACTGGGGCAATCGGCCCGACCTGCTCAACATCAGCGCTGGCCTGCGACACGTCTACAATCCCACCGGAGAGGGGGTAGGGCTGGGGGATCCCTTGCCCAAAAAGGGGTCTTTGGTTCTCACCCGCGGCAGTTGGGGCGCGGCTGTGGTGGAGGAATTGGAAGTCAAACCCGAGGATATTTGGGTGGATAAGTTCCGCATGAGTGGCTTTTGGGACACCCCTCTCGACAGCATTCTCAAAAATCTCGGACGTACCACCCTCTTTTTTGCCGGCGTGAACATCGATCAGTGTGTTATGACCACGCTGCAAGACGCCAATTTCCTCGGCTACGACTGCATTTTGCTAGAAGACTGCGCCGCCACCACCTCTCCTGAGTACTGTCTGCGGGCCACCCTTTACAACGTCAAGCAGTGCTTTGGCTTTATTGCTTCCTCTGCTGATTTGCTGGCAGCTCTCCCCTCTTAGCGCTTGCCACTTTCCACCCACCCTCTCTTGAGGGGAGGATCCCGATGCAAACGCTCTCCCGCTGTGTGATCCCAATCGTCAAAACTCCTGCCGATTATCAGGCCTATCGCATCAGCCCCCACGACACCAATCGTCTGGCCATTGTGTTCGATCCTTCTCATGCTCAAGTCTCGCTAACGTTCTGTGTCGAGATTTTCGATGAGGGAGGCAGAACGCCCCCCAATCGCCATCAAATGGCTGTGGAAATGTTTTTCGTGCTCAAGGGGGAAGGTTTAGCTATTTGCGATGGGAAAGCGGCCCCCATCAAAACCGGAGACAGCATCCTGGTGCCGCCGACCGGTGTCCACGAAATCCACAACACCGGCCCTGGCCGTCTCTACGCCCTCTGTATGATGGTGCCCAACGAAGATTTTGCCGAGCTGATCCGATCCGGGATCCCTGCTGACTTGGACGAAGAGGATCTGGCAGTTTTATCTGGGGGCTGGAGAAGGGCTTGAGCCTCAAGTACTCCTGGAGACTTGGGCCTATTCCAACAGCGGTTCTTACCCCTTCTGTCTATCCGCTTGGAGCCAAGCTTCCCTCCCAAGGCAAGGGATTTTGGGCT
>NZ_JANSJI010000137.1:7400-23751 GCF_047462475.1 Synechococcus sp. H55.11 | reverse complement strand
CAGACACCTTGAGCTTGCAGGAGATAGTCAGGACTTGGGCCATGTCACGATTATCTATCGTCCGCATTCCTCCCGCTCCTGACCCTACGGGTACAGGGCGGGGCTCCTGCGGTTTCTAGCTGAAGCATGTGCGCCTCCAGAAAGAAATTCTTAAAAAGCCTTCGCCAGCCGCAAAACCGCATTTAAGATTCGTGACTAGGGTTGGATGCCGGGTAACTTGCATTCTTGTTGAGACCGAACCGGCCAGGCTTTGTCGGCTCGACCCACCCCTGCCGTACAGCCTGCTTGAACTGTTGGCTTGATCTTCTGCCCTCAACTGCGATGGATTCTTCGATCTCTCAATTCCAGCCTTCTTCCCGGCGGGATCCCGTGCCTTCTGACAGGCTTTCCCTGCGCATGGGGCAAGCTCTGCTGGGGCTGGCAGTGGCCACTTGGCTGTTGATGGGGCTGGGCAGTGCCACCCGAGTCATGAACGCTGGGCTGTCTTGTCCGGATTGGCCCCTTTGCTATGGGGAGCTTGTGCCTGTTCAGCAGATGAACCTACGAGTCTTTTTGGAATGGTTTCACCGCATGGTGGCTTCTGGGGTAGGCTTGGCTACCCTGGTTCTGATGGAGTTTGCCTGGCTGAAGCGCCGGGCATTGCCTACTTGGCTGCCCTGGGGCTTGAGCTGGGCTTTTGTTCTGGTCTTGGTGCAAGGGATCCTGGGTGGGCTGACGGTGACGGAGCTGCTGCGCTTTGACATTGTAACGGCCCACTTGGGCACGGGCCTGCTGTTCTTTGCCACGCTGCTCACCCTGGGATTGCTGGCCTTGACAAGATCCGGTTCTGAGGGCTCTGTCCTGCGGGGGCAGCCAGGTGAAGGGCCATTTTCTATCGGCTACCTGCCTTGGCTGGGCTTGGGGGCGGTGCTGCTGATCTATGTTCAGAGCCTTCTTGGCGCCCTGGTGGCTTCCCAATGGGCTTTGCACCAGTGCTTTGCTGCTGGCGAGCTGTGCGGGGTGATGAACAGCCACTTGCTGGGCGTGGCTCCGGCTACCCTTGGGGTGTTGGCAGTGGCGGTGGCCACCGGGCTAAGGCGCAAGCGGATCCCGCGGCTCCTCAAGTTCTTGGGTCACGGGTCTGTCGGCCTGCTGTTGGCCCAGGTGGGGATCGGCATCTTGACCTATCGCTACCGGCTGCAGGTGGAGCCGCTGACGGTGGCCCATCAGATGATCGGTGCAGCTTTGCTGGCCTGTTTGCTGAGCTTTACGGTTCTGGCCTGGCAAATGCGAACTCAGCGGGAAGAAGCCCGGTGGATGGCCATGACCGCAGAAATGACCGGTGAGTGATTTCCATGCAGGATGTTTTCCAAGACCGTTACCGAGCCGCACCGACACGGATCCCTTCCCAAGTCTGCCATCACCGAACGGTATCCCAGGTTTTGCGCAGCTATAGCCAGTTGGTGAAGCCGAAGATCATCGCCCTCTTGCTGATGACCACGGCCGGCGCGATGTGGATGGCGGGCAACAGCGATCCCCTGAAGTTTGGCGTCACCCTCGTGGGGGGCGGGATGGCAGCGGCAGCGGCCAACGTCATCAACATGGTGTATGACGCCGATATCGATCGCATGATGGAGCGAACTCGCCATCGCCCTTTGCCTTCCGGTCGCATTCAGGCGAGACATGCTCTCCTGTTTGCCGGGATCCTAGCCGTGACTTCCTTTGGTTTGCTGGCCTATTTCACCAACCTGCTGGCCGCCGGTTTGGCCATGTTGGGGATCCTGGTGTACGTGGGAGTCTACACCCACTGGCTAAAGCGTTCCAGCACCCAGAACATCGTCATCGGGGGAGCGGCAGGAGCGATCCCGCCCTTGGTGGGCTGGGCGGCGGCCACGGGCGAGCTGAGCTGGGCTGCTTGGGTGATGTTTGTCATCATCTTTTTGTGGACCCCGCCCCACTTTTGGGCTTTGGCCATTCTGAAGCGGGAAGACTACGCCCGCGCCGGCGTGCCGATGCTGCCGGTGGTGGCCGGAGAAAGGTTGACTGCCGCCCAGATTCTCCTCTACGCGCTGCTGATACTTCCGGTCAGCTTGTTGCTGGTTTACCCCTTGCGGGTGCTGGGATCCTTTTACTTGAGTGTGGCGGCGCTGCTGGGATCCCTCTTGGTTTGGAAGGCGGTGCAGTTGCTGCAGGATCCCCACAATCGGGAGCGGGCGGCCTCCCTTTTCACCTTCGCCAACCTCTATTTGCTGCTGCTGTGTGGGGCTATGGGTCTGGACAGGTGGGCGCCGACCCACACCCTCTGGGATCAAGCCCTCGCCTCGCTGCAGGGGATCTACACCACGTTGCTGGCGCTGACTGGCTAGCTTGCAAGGCTGGATCCCTAGGTTGACAACTCACGTTGGCCGACCAGTTCTTGCGGATTACAGCCCGCTCTGATCCAAAGTTACGATCGGTTAGCCACCGCTAGACGGATCCGGCTATGACGAATGAAGAGATCGAGACGCGGTTTGTCCAGTTGGCCGAAGCTGTAACCAGAGTGGCCGACACAGTTGCCAAGGTTACCGATGCCCAGCTTGCCTTGCAAACCCTCTCAGGGCGTCTTGCCGAAGTTGTCTTGGAACTGAGGCAGGAGCTGAGAGAACTGAGGCAGCGTCAGGCTGAATCGGATCAACGTTTTGAGGTTCTCCTTGAAGAAATCCGCTTCTTGATCCGCAACCAGGGAGGGGAGCGACCGTAGGCCAGCTTCCCCACTGAGGCTTTCTTCCGAGGCAGGGATCGCCCGCTCAAGGCTGTGTGAGGTGGGTCGGGAAGGGGAAAAAGGCGGGGGATTCTTGAAGTTTGCTCCCGATTTGAAATAACCCTGATTTTGCGAGCCGATCGGATCCCAGACAGATTGGCTATTCTGGAGATAGAGCTGGCAGACCCGGATCCCGATCGACATCCATAACAACCCGAACGCCAAAGCTGGTGGGAGGCGCAGATGGCTGACTACAATCGCGGCATCATGAAGTTCAAGGGGGCAGACAGCCCAATTGTTGTTTTGATCTCGGCAGGAATTGTGGCCGGGGTGGTCTCGGCCTTGATCTGGTGGGCTCTGCACTTTGCTTACGTGGCTTGAGATCTCAGCTTATTCCGCAAGCCAAGGGCAGTCTTTCCTGCACTGTCAGCCTTCCAGACGAGGTAGAAGGTTGGGATGAGGCTGTCGTGCAGCGCTTGCGGCAGTCTCTGCAGCACTGGTACCGCGACCACGGGCGGGATCTGCCTTGGCGTCGCAGTCGGGATCCCTATGCCATTTGGGTTGCGGAGGTGATGTTGCAGCAGACCCAGGTGGCGACGGTCATCCCCTACTTTCAGCGCTGGATGCAGGCCTTGCCCAAGATCCCGGACTTGGCGGCAGCCCCCCAGCAGCAGGTGTTGAAGCTATGGGAGGGCCTGGGCTATTACCGCCGGGCGCTGAACTTGCACAAAGCCGCCCAAATGTTGGTGCAGGAAGGCAACGGCGAGTTTCCCAGGGATCTGGAGCAGGTGCTGGCGCTGCCGGGGATCGGGCGCACCACGGCTGGCGGCATTCTCAGCGCTGCCTTCGATCAGCCTTTGCCGATTTTGGATGGCAACGTCAAGCGGGTGTTGGCTCGCTTGCTGGCTTTGCAGCAGCCTCCGGCCCGGTGTCTGCCTCTGTTGTGGCAGCTTTCTGAGCAATTGTTGGATCCCGTGCAGCCGCGGACTTTTAACCAGGCCCTGATGGATTTGGGAGCGACTGTCTGTCGTCCCCGAAAGCCTCGCTGCGGCCAATGCCCTTGGCAAGGAGATTGCGCCGCCTACAATCGAGGTCAACACCAGCAATTGCCTATGTCTGCACCCCGTACCCCTCGTCCTCACAAGCAAATTGCCGTTGCCATTGTTCTGCGGGGAACAGAAATCCTCATCGATCGACGGCTGGAAAGCTCCATGCTCAGCGGGCTGTGGGAGTTTCCCGGAGGAAAAATTGAGCCGGGAGAAACGGCTGCCGAGTGTGTAGTCCGAGAAGTGAAAGAAGAAATCGGTATCGATATCGAGGTGGTGGCGCCCTTAGCCACCATCGAACATGCCTACACCCATTTCACCATTACTTTGATCGCTTTTATCTGTCGCTACTTAGGCGGAGAAGCCCAAGCCCTGCAATGCAGCGAGGTGCGCTGGGTCAGCCCGGCGGATCTGTCGGCATTTCCCTTCCCGGGGGCCAATCAAAAGTTGTTTCCTCACTTGTACGCTTGGTTGGCCGAGCGGGGCAACTCATGGGAACACACCTAATCCGCCAAATGGCTTAGACCCTTCTGGAACCCCTGCCCCAAGACATTCGATAGGATGGTAGGTGTCCCGCTGCGGTGAGCTACGGATATGCTGGTTACTCTGGAAAAAGCTGGGGAAATTCTGGCCAAGGGATCCCATA
The DNA here is from genome assembly GCF_047462475.1 of Synechococcus sp. H55.11. Classification (NCBI taxonomy): domain Bacteria; kingdom Bacillati; phylum Cyanobacteriota; class Cyanophyceae; order Synechococcales; family Synechococcaceae; genus Synechococcus; species Synechococcus sp. H55.11. The sequence continues at coordinate 19,340 of NZ_JANSJI010000137.1, read as the reverse complement.
CCGCTATCCCGACCACAGATGGCAAGATCGCGCTGGTGCCCAAGGGAAAAGAAAACCTCAAACTAACGGCCAACGAAGCCATCAACCTCATGTTTTATGTCGTCCGCTCTGCTGAGCCCGCAGAGACGGTGATGGCCCAACTGGAGGAGGCAGTCTCCAAAGCCAAAGCCCCTGATCCCTTCGAAGAACGGGCCAGAAAATATCGAGAAATTCGTGGCACTTGAAGGGGCAGATCCCTCTGCCAGCTTGAGAGGTACTCCCCAAAGAAGGTTAGAAGCAGGAAGAGCTGAGGGCAACCAACTTTCCATCGCTGGTCCACCCCAGCAGCATCGGTTCCTGCGGTTGAATAGCCTGGCCAGTGAGAGCACAGCATTGGGCTTGATGGGCTGTGGCCGGGAAGCTGGCCCGAATATCCTCAGGGCTAAGGGTGGCAGCTCCCTGAGAATGACGCAGGACATAACTCCAAAGAATTTCCCGTATTAGAGCCTGGTAGCCCTGATTTCCGGCCAGCGCCTTCAGTCGCTGCTTCAGCTCACGCTCTAGCCGAATGCTGGTTACCTCCATCTGGGTCGTGGCAGTGGGAGAATTGGCACGGATGGGCATGTAGGGATCCTCCCTCGCAAGGTCTATACTACTTTTGTAGTATAGCCAGCTTTCTGCCTGAGCAGAATGACCCCGGTCAAAAGGGTTGTGGGCCATGGTTGAGTTGATCCCGTCCCGTCGCCGTGCCTTGGAGCACCTACTGGCTCGTCTTGGATTTGGGGATCCTGCTGTGTTGGCACAACTGCGCTGGGATCTGCTGGATCAGGCTCTGATCCACCCTTCTCTGGACAGCCGGCGGAACAACGATCGGCTGGAGTTATTGGGGGATTCTGTCCTGCGGATTCTGGCCACAGAATTCTTGTTTCAGTCCTATCCCCACTTGTCGGTGGGAGAGCTAACCGCAATTCGCTCCGACTTGATCAGCGATGCTCACCTGGCGGAACTGGCAGACCTGCACGGCCTAGATCGTTACCTGGAGGTGGGATCCAGCTCCCAAAACGACCTGGTCGGACGGGGTCGGCGGCTGGCGGATGCCTTCGAGGCTTTGCTGGGGGCTTTTTATCTCAGTTGGGGTATTTACACACTGCCCAGGCTGCATCCCTGGCTGGATCCCTATTTGCGCCGGCGAGTGGAGCAATGGTTTCAAGACCCCACTCGACGCAACCCCAAAGCAGCCTTACAAGAACTCACCCAACGCCTTTGGGGCAGTCTGCCGGAGTATCGCCTGGTGGCCGCCCAGGAGCATCCGCCTCAGTTCACCATGGAAGTCTGGGGGCAAGGACGGTGCTGGGGCCGCGGTGAAGGTCGCTCAAAAAAAGCTGCAGAAATGGCTGCCGCTGCCCAGGCCTACGGGCGCTTGCAGTCGGAGGAGACATGAGAGGCAATCACCCCTACGAGCTGGCCAGTTGGTTGTTTTTGCTGGGGAGCAGCCTGTTTGCGCTGGGCGAGGTGATAAACCTGGGCAGTGACCCATCTCTGTGGGATCCAGCAGCTCCAACCCTTCTCAACCCAAAGGTTGTCCAAGCCCTGCTTGGGATAGGCGCCAGTCTCCTGTTCGTCGTAGGCAGTGCTCTGTTTGTCCTCGATGCTCGTCGCCGTTGAAAGTGAGCAATCAAACAAGAGGCTTGGCTTGCTAGTGAGGACTTCGGCCAGCTACAGGAGCTACCGCAACAGTTCCATCCGCACTGCTTCTACATATTCCAGCAACTCTGGGGATCCCGTGCCTGCAGCCTGCCACAGTGTCAAAGCACGGCCCAGATCGGCAGCGGCACCGGCCCTATCCTCTCCCTGATAGGCGCGCGCCATGCCGCGGTGGTAGTAGCCCTCGGCTTGCTGCGGCTGCACCTCGATAGCTCGGCTGAAATCCTGAACGGCCAAGTTGAAGTCGCAAATGCTGGCCCACATCAGGCCGCGATGGACATAGGCATCGAAAAGATCGGCAGGGCTTTGGTTTTGCTCGGCCAGTTCAATAGCCAGGTGCGACACATCAAACGCCGATTCCAGATGTCCTTGTTCCGCCCAGATGCGAGAGCGCAACAAGTGGAGTTGGGGGTTGCGATAGGCAATGCGATCCAGGGGGGACAACGCTGCCAAAGCCTGCTCCAGCTCCCCAAAATACTCGTGTTGAATCCTGGCCTTGAGCAAGTAAGCTTCAGACAAATAGGGATCCAAAGCAATGGCAATGTCCAGATCCCGCAGCGCCAAGCTCAGCAGGTGGTCAACAGCAGTCGCCTGGTCTGGCTCGGCCAAGGCCAAGGGAGCGCCCTGCAACCGATCCCAGAAGTACCGAGCCCGCTGCAGATAGAGCTGCGCGTTCCCCGGCTCCTGTTCAATGGATTGGGTTAGCCACGCCAGCTCATGGCGAACATCCACCTGGGCAGAGAATAGAGAGAGAGATGACGGCAGAGAGAGCTCCCCAGCTTCCAGAGACACTTCAGTGGCAGAACCCCACTCTTGACGAGACGAGACCAACCAGCCACATTCGCCGCCCAAACACAGCCAAGACAGCAAACCCAGAAGCGCCGATCCGGAGAACAAAAGACTGGGCCTCAGCATGGATCCCACCCCACGAACTAGCTTGAAGTAAAGAGTTGCCTCTAAGCTAGTTCGCCACAGCCGCAGTGTCCAGACTTTCAACAATGCCTGTCCTGCCCCAACCCTCGGCAACTCCCCCCTAGGGGAGCCTGCCGCCGGCCAGATCCACCAACTCCACGCGACGATTCTTTGCCCGGCCCTCGTCAGTGGCGTTGCTGGCAACAGGAGCGGAGAATCCCACACCAACCGGATAGAGTCGGCGCTGCTCAATGCCAAGCTGAACCAAGCGGTTGACCACAGCTTCGGCCCGACGCCGCGAGAGGCCAAGATTGTAGTCGAAGCTGCCGGTTGCATCGGTATGGCCGACCACGAGGATGCTGAGGTCGGCGCGCTCGCGCATCAGCTTGGCGATCTCGGCAAGGGTGGGCTCGGCAGCCGCTTCGATTTGATCCGAGTCATAGGCAAAGAGAATGCCGTAGAGAGCGATCCGGCCATCGCGGCTGATGGCTTGATCCAGCTCGCTGCTGGTCACCAGTTCCAGGCGCTGCTGGCGAGTCTTGACATCGATGACATCCACCCGCCCCAGGGTAATCCCGGTCGGGATCCGTCCACTGCCGCGCGTGACCTCCCAGTCATCGGTATTGACCACAAAGTAGGCGCTTACGAATCGCTCATCGCCTTCGGGCGACTTGCCACGTGCGGCTAAATAGGCAGCAGTGTTTTCTCTCGCGTTCTGGAACGGCCACTGCGCCCGTTCTTCCGGCGTGCTGTAGGTGCCCTTCATATCGAGGATCTCGTGGGCAATCTGGTTGTTGTAGCCGAGGGTCTCGATCTCCTCCCCTAAGCCGGAGAAGAGGATCTCAAAACCAGACTCTTTCAGTTCGGTTTCGTAGTTGCGCAGCGCCTCTAGGGGGGCAACCCGCTCCGGCAATCGGTAATAGGTTGTGATGCGGCGCCCCTCAACAGTTTGAGACCGATACGGCTGCACAGCTCCCATCGCGCCACTGAAGACGATTTTCTCAAGGGCAAACTTGAGGCGGTCGTAGTCGGCCCGCGATTGAAACACAATGCTGGAGCCGGCAAAGCGCTTGAGCCCCGGCGGATCCGCCGTTCCTGGCAGATCGGCCCGGGCTGGCCCCGCATTGACAAGCAGCGCTGTTAGCAGAGCGAAGGCAAAAGATTGTAAACCTACGCGAAAAGACATAGCCACTTCCTGGTTTTTCCAAAGTCGTTACGGGGCCATTGCCTAGAAGTTTAGCTTGAAAATGCAAAGAGATTAAATACGAACTTTAACGTTTATGTGCTAGTTGCGAATAAGCCTTTACAAACGGGTTGTTGCACCTGAGCCGGAGTTAGATTTTCTCCAGGAGGGAAGCGACCATGAGACAAGACTACACCCACTTCGCAGCGCATCTCCGACTACCGCTCAGCTCGTCTTCAGAGGTTGATGTTCTTTGAGGAAGATCGTCAGCATCCTGACGATCCGAACAAGAACCCTGACGAGCCGATCAAGAATAAACAAGAATAAAAAAATCTGGTGGAACTGGCCGAGACCCTAGCCACGCCAGCAGAGCTGAGCCAATGCCCGCTCACTGGGTTTATCCGCGCAGGGAGCAGTGCAAACAGAGGCGCAACGGGAGCTTGGCCAACTGGTTCCCAAAGAATACGTTGCGCTGCTGCGGCTCACCAACGGCCTTCAGATCAACAACGTCCTCTTCAAAAAGGCAGAGGAGCTGGTGTTCGATGGTCGGGATCGCCGTTTTCACATTGCGAATCTGGGATCCCCCAACGAGCGCTTCTCCTCCTTCGATTCCCTGGCGGCGTTGCTGGTCGAGGCTCTCCGCGAGCAGCAGGTGCTCTAGGCGTTCGCTCGGCCTGGATTCCTTCAGCGCCTTCTGGAGCAGCGGCGCAGCAGCCAACTGGCGGCGGCCCGATCGCCCTCGTCCCAGGCCAATCGCTCCACGGCCACCATCACCATCGAGGTAATCACTGCCTCACTGAGATGTCGGGAGCGCAAGTGCTGCACGGCTGAGGTGGCGGCCTCTAGGTCGCGCCTACGAATTGCGCGGAGCAGCTCATCGGACATAGACAAGGCCAACTCGCCTCACTACCTTTCTACCGCAGGAGCCAAAATTTCCCCTTCTTCCTCACCTTCTTGTCAAATAACGCAAAAATTCGTCTGGCTTCCCTAAAACTTCTTAAAGAACATCGGAGAAATTGTTGGAGAAGGAAGCTGTGCACTTCTCAAGAGGGAGCTGGGATCCGTTTTGGCCCAAGGCTTCCCAGTCCGCTCAACCCACCTCAAGTCAACCAGCCGAGAGATCAGCGGGCAGCCATGGCCGCTGGGGAGCGCGGGATCCCGTGCAGCAGCCGCTCCATCTCTGCTTGCAAATCCTGGGTCAGGGCTTGTACGGCTTGCCGGCGGTTGGCCTGGTAGGCGGGCCAGCGCTCCGAAACCGAGAGGGGATCCCCGATGCTGAAACGGGCCAGCCGCGGCCCCAACCTGGGGGGGTCAGCACCGACGGGGTTTTTCCCCTTGATCCAGGCCAAGAGGTTCCACAGCCGCAGGGCGGTTTCGGCCAGTTCCTCCAAACTGGGTTGCTCCGGCAGGGGACGCACAGCAAACACCATCAGGGTCTCCACCAGGCGCATGTGCCAGAGGTGGAAGCCGGCCTCCGAGGCGACGCGATTGGCCAACCCCTTCTCCAAAGCCGAAAGGGCAGCAATGTCGGCAATATCTTCCCGGTAGATCCAAGCCCAGCCTGCCTGTTCGATGCGATGCCGCCGCTCGATCAAGTCTCCCTGGGGCTGCAGGCCAAAGTGCTGCTCGGCCACGCGCAGGGCCAGATCCGATAGGCTTTGCAGACGTGCCAACAGATCCCCTCCCCCTCTCAGGTTAACCCGCGCCGCGTCGGGCAAAGCTGGGGCGTAGAAGCGCTCGTAAAAACGCTCCATCACCTGAATCAGATGTTCGGCCAAGCGGAGCAGGCGGGCCATCAGAAACCCCTTGCCGACATGGGCCGAGCGGGTGGCCGGGAGCTTGCAATCGGCCTCCATGCGGTGGAGCAACCTGTCCAGCACCGGGCTGGGATCCCTCAAGTAGGAGTAGCGAAGGCCCACCGGCAAGATCAGCACCTCCTCTGGCCGTCCCGCCTTGTGCAGATCCTCTACCGCCCAAAAACCCATCTGGGCCACTCCCGGCTCCAGCGGGTTGAGCAGCCCACTCATGCCGTTGATCGTTCCTTCGGGAGCGACTGCCAGGGGGTACTGGCCCGACACAAACTGCTCGCGAGAGCTCTTCAGTCCTGCCCGATCCAGACGGCCCCGTAAAATCGGGATCCCGCCCAGCCGGGGCAATCCCCAACGGGCAATCGAGCCCAGCCACAGCGGCAGGCCACGGTCGTAGACAAACAAGACGTGGGGCCGCTGCCGCAGGCGGATCCCCTCTTGCCGGGCCACCCGAGGCAAAAGGTGGGAAAACAGGTACATCAAGCAGGGAGGATCGTCGAGGGTGGGGTGGCGAAAGGCAACCAACAGGCGAATCTTGCCTGCCTCAAATTGCTGATAAAGCTGAGCCAAACGCTCGCCCCCTTCTACCTCAATGCGCGGGATCCCTTTGGCCCATCGCAACCACAAGGGCAAACCCGTTTGGGCAAAACGAACCACCCACGGTGTCAATCGCGGCGGCAGAAATTTGAGAGGAGGTTGAACGGTCTGCTGCATAGGGATCCTCAAATCTAGGGTTGTCGCCGTCGGTAAACCCAGGCTTTGGATCCCATCTTAAGGAGGGTGAAGAGGGAAGAAAGCCCCGCAGTGACAGTTTCTCAACTGGACTCCCTCCGCCCAACTCCAGAAGAAGTTCAGGCTCCTGCCGTTTTTTTCCTGCGGCCCCGTGTCTTTTTGGGGGCAGCTTCTTCTTTTGAGGTTGAGTCTGAGGTTGAGTCCTCCATCACCTGGCCGTTTAACACTTGCTTGAGGTGAATGTGCTTGTAGCCCAACTGAATCTCAAACTCATCGCCGGGCTTGAGATTCATCTTTTCGGTGTAGGCGGACCCGATGATGAGCTGCCCATTTTTGTGAACGCTGACGCGAAAGGTGGGCTCGCGACCGCGCTTGTCGCGGCTGGAACCTGGGCTGAGGCTCAGACCTTTTGCCTCCAGCACCGCGTCATAAAACTCATTTAAGTTGACGCGGAGCTTGTTGTTCTTGGTCACGGTCACGTAGCCGCAGCGCTTTGCCGTTTCCCGGCGCGGAAGATGCCCCAGCGCTTCGACCTTCTGAAGGAGAGCCTTCCCGGTTAAAGGTTGTGGTGGTATATCTGACATTTTTTAATGTCCTACATCCTTCCCCTAAGATCATAGCCTTATGATGTACTCCTGCAACCAAAAGTTTGAGGCTTTTCTTTCTCATTCGTCGAGCGCCCCAATCTCTGAGCACAGCTTCTGTGACTTCCGGTAGAAAATGAGCACGATTTCCCACTGCAGAGATCGGCGCGGCGGCTCTTATTGTCTTGCAAAAATGGGTCGGAAAGATGGCCAAGAGCAGCATGCCATCAGACCTAGCTTGGTGGGCCTTTTCAGCTCCTGGGGGAGGTCGGCAACATCCAGGCAAAGGGTTATTTCAAACCCAACTCAGAGGCTCCTCAGGCGCTCCACGCCGCCGACGCGCCCTTTCAGATGGGGGTGCGAGTTGCCAATGCGGCTCACTCGGGATCCACTCGATTGGCTACCGCTGAGACCACGATCATCGGCAGGCTGACCAGCAGACAGAAGCCCCACTGATCCCAAGACAAAGGTGCCGTGTCGAAAATGATGTTCATCACGCCCCACTGGCTGAAGAGGATCTGCAGCAGGATGGCCGCCCCAATGCCGATGGCAATAGCCGCCGTATCCATCAGGCGTTCGTGGTGGTCCAACTGGCTGGCCCGTCCGCGGCCCAACAGGGTGGGAATGGCTTGGCTGAGGCTGAGCAAGTAGAAAATACGCCCGATCACCAGCGCCTGAATGGCCATGCTGCGGGCCAGGTCGATATTGCCGGTGGTTTGTTCAATGTACTCAAAAACCCCGAAGATCAAGATCCAGTTGAAGACCGACACCAGCAGGATGCGCTGCAGCAGCCGAGGAGAAAGCAAGTTGGCATCGGGATCCCGCGGCGGCTGGGTCATCTCCCGCCCCGTGCTGGGCTCGAAGGAGAGGGGCACCGTCATGGTGATGGAGTTGATCATGTTCAGCCACAGCACTTGAACGGCCAAAATGGGCAGCTCCCGGTTGAGGAGGACGCTGAGGAGAATGGTCATCGACTCCCCCCCGTTCACCGGCAGGATGAAGGCAATGGCCTTGAGCAGGTTGTTGTAAACGGTGCGCCCCTCTTCGACGGCGGCCTCGATGGAGGCGAAATTGTCGTCGGTCAAGATCATGTCGGCGGCGGCTTTGGCCACTTCCGTGCCGCCCCTCCCCATGGCAATGCCCACATCTGCCTGCTTCAAGGCCGGGGCGTCGTTGACCCCATCGCCGGTCATGGCTACGATCTGACCCCGCGACTGCAGAGCTTCCACCAGGCGCAGCTTTTGCTCCGGCACCACCCGCGCAAAGACGGATCCCTGGTTGGCGGCGGTTACAAACTCCTCTGGGCCAAGCTGCTCCAGATCCCGACCGCTGTAGGCTTTTACCGGTTTGCCGCCGCCCAGGCCCATCTGCTCAGCAATGGCTTGGGCCGTGAGCACATGGTCGCCGGTGATCATCTTGACTTGGATCCCGGCAGTCTGGCAGGAGCGTACGGCGGCAATGGCCTCCGGCCGCGGCGGGTCAATCATCCCCTGCAAGCCCAAGAAAATCAGCCCTTCCTGCAGATCTGAGTGATCCACCTGCGTTTGGCTAGGGGGTACGGCTTTTTGGGCAAAGGCCAGAACCCGCAGCCCCTGCCGCGCCAAGGCCTCCACCTGCTGGCGAATCCGCTCTGCTTCCAAGGGCTGGATCTCCCCCTGGGATCCCATCTGGCTGCCGCAGCGGGGCAAGAGAGCTTCTACGGATCCCTTGACGTAGATACAGTGCTCCTCCGGCCCCAACCGGTGCAGGGTGGCCATGTACTGAAACTCGGATTCAAAGGGGATGCTGTCCAGGCGAGGGCGGCGGCACTGCAGATCTTCTCGATCCAGACCCCCCTTCTGCGCCGCCACGAGCAGAGCCGCCTCGGTGGGATCCCCTACCACTTCCCACTGACCGTCGTCCTTGGGTTGGAGGCGGGTGTCGTTGCAGAGGCAGCCGGCCAGTAGACAGGCCTCCAGCGAGGGCCATTGGCGCACTTCGACGGGGGAATTGGCTTCCTGGGATAGGATCTGGCCCTGGGGGCTGTAGCCACTGCCGGTAACCCGGTAGAGCTGGGATCCGGCGTAGATGGCCTGCACCGTCATCTGGTTTTCCGTGAGGGTGCCGGTTTTGTCCGAGCAAATCACCGTGGCGCTGCCCAGGGTTTCTACCGCCGGCAACTTGCGGATGATGGCATGGCGTCGGGCCATGCGGGAGACCCCAATGGCCAAGGTTACGGTAACTACCGCCGGCAAGCCTTCGGGGATGGCGCTCACCGCCAGCGCCACTGCCGCCTCAAAGACACTCACTGCCGCTTGGCCCTGCACCAGGCCCACCAAAAAGGTGAGCGCAGCCAAGGTGAGGATAATTTTCAGCAAGGTCAGGCTGAACGCCTCAAACTTGCGCGTCAGGGGAGTTTGCAGGGATCCCCCCTCTTCGATCAACTTGGAAATGCGGCCCGTCTGGGTCTGGTTGCCGATGGCCACCACCACCCCCGCCCCTTGGCCAAAAGTAACGAAGCTGCCGGCGTAGGCCATGTTCTGGCGGTCGGCCAAAGGCGTGTTTTCAGGGAGGGATCCCAGCCGTTTTTCCACCGGCACCGATTCTCCCGTGAGGGCCGATTCGTCCACCTGCAAGTTGCGCGCACTCAGCAGGCGCAGGTCGGCGGGCACCCTGTCTCCCGAGCTCAAGAGCACCACATCCCCCGGTACCAGCTCCTGCGAGGGCACCCGCACTTTCTGCCCCTCCCGCAGCACCGTGACTTCAGTCACCACCGACTTGGCCAGAGCGGCGATCGCCTCCTCCGCCTTAGACTCTTGGATGTAGCTGATGAGGGCGTTGATCACCACCACCGCCCAGATCACGATGGCGTTGCGCCAGGATCCCAGGAACGCCTTGACCGCCCCAGCCACCATCAGGATATAGAGCAGCGACTGGTTAAACTGCTGCAGAAACTTGACCCAGGCCGGCGTTGCAGCTTTGGCTTTCAGCTCATTGGGGCCGTATTGCCGCTGCCTCTTCTCCACTTCAGCTTGAGAGAGGCCCTTTTCCAACAGCCCCGCCAAAGACATCTCCTCTCCGAGGAGTTCCTGGATGGCTTGCTCCTCCGGCAGGGCATGCCAGGCAAGGGCCGGGAGCAGCTCAGGGGATGAAGATTCGGCCATGTTCGGAATCTTGAGTTACAACACCGCGAGGGTTGGATGGGCTGCCTGCCCTCCTTATCTCTGATAGCCTAACCAATGCCATGGGCCCTTCCCGGCAAGGTGTCCTTCGGGGGGCTCTTTACCAAGACAAGCGTCAACAACGTTTAGGCAGCCGGCTAAGATTTGCTTAAAATTCTCAATAGATAGAAAGGATGAACATATTCTTATTAGGTAGTATGATTAGCTAGAGCTTGTAGGGAGCCAAAGGGCTTCGGCTGAACTGTCCGGGCTCCTGGACAGGTGAGCTGGCTCTTTTGCTGTTTTTTAATATGGCCAATTGAGTCTAGCGGTAGCTTTTTTTGTTTCTGTTTTGAGGGAGTTATGGTAGTACCGACTACAAAGCCAAGGGAATTACAAGCCCAGTCAGCAGCAGTGCCGCAAAACGGCGCGCGCTCCGAGGTGCAGGGGGCTGCTTCTGGGAGTTCTCCTGCAGTTATTCGCCATCAGATTGTTGTCGTCGGGGGAGGGGCAGCCGGCATCAGTGCAGCAGCCCAGTTGCTGGAGCGCCAGCGCAACCTCGACATTGCCATCATCGAGCCCTCCGACAAGCACTACTACCAGCCCGGCTGGACGCTGGTGGGCGGGGGCATTGCACCGCTGGCCAAGTTTGTTCGCGATGAAAAAACCGTCATCCCCAGGGGAGCCAAGTGGATCCAGGCGCGGGTGGCCGAGCTGGATCCGGATCACAACCGCGTCATCACCGAGGCCGGCCAAGTTATCGAATACGACTACCTCATCATGGCCCCCGGGATCCAAATTGACTGGCACCTGATCGAAGGCCTGCCGGAAGCATTGGGCAAGGGCGGCGTGACCAGCAATTACTCCAAAGACTACGCCCCCTACACCTGGGAGACCATCCGCAACTTCCAGGGGGGCACGGCCATCTTCACCTACCCCGCCACTCCCATCAAGTGCGGCGGCGCGCCCCAGAAAATCATGTACATGGCCGACGACGTCTTTAAGAGCAAAAGCGGCGTTGGGGTCAACACCAAAGTTATCTTTTGTACTGCCACTCCCACCCTCTTCGCGGTGCCAGAATACAGCGCCGCCCTGGAGAAAGTGGTGGAGCGGCGCGGGATCCAGGTAAAGTTCAGGCACAACCTCAAGGCCATCCGGCCCGAGACGCAAGAGGCCATCTTTGAGGTAACCACCGACAAGGGCAAGGAAGAGGTAAGCCTGCACTACGACATGATCCACGTGGCTCCGCCCATGAGCGCCCCGGACTTTGTCAAGCGCAGCCCCCTCGCGGGACCTGGTGGCTGGGTGGAGGTGGACAAGTGGACGCTGCAACACCCCCGCTACCCCAACGTATTCTCTTTGGGGGATGCCTCTTCCCTGCCGACTTCCAAGACGGCAGCCGCAGCCCGCAAGCAGGCGCCGGTGCTGGCGGAAAACCTCTTGGCGGCCATGCAGTCCAAGCCGCTGCCGGCCCGCTACGACGGCTACACCTGCTGCCCCCTGATCACCGGCTACAACTCCCTGATCATGGCGGAGTTTGCCTATGACGCAAAGCTAGCTCCCTCTTTCCCCCTGGATCCAACACGAGAGCGCTACTCCATGTACCTGGCCAAGGTGCACCTGTTGCCCTGGCTGTACTGGAACCGCATGCTCAAGGGCAAGAAATTTGAGGCAGATATCTTCAAGCCCCTCAACAGGCTGGTGCATCGCTACTAAGGCTCTCCACCCCCCTCACCCCCAGCCCCTCTCCCCAAGGGAGAGGGGAGTTCTTTTACAGAGCTTGCTCGCTCTGCCGCTGTGTTACCTCAGGTATGAGAGCTGCTGCCATCCAGATCCTCAATCTGCTTGTTTGGCATGGCACCGAAAGCGCGGCGGCTGTGGTGATGGAGGTGATCTCC
>NZ_JANSJI010000137.1:0-7300 GCF_047462475.1 Synechococcus sp. H55.11 | reverse complement strand
GCTTGTTTGGCATGGCACCGAAAGCGCGGCGGCTGTGGTGATGGAGGTGATCTCCGGGTTTGGGAAATGCAGTAGGATCGAGGTGAAGAGAGAGGAGGGGCAGGCGATCGCGTCTTTGCTGTCGCCACCAGACAGCGGGATGAGGAAAGTCCGGGCTTTCAGAAGAACACACCGCTGGGGAAACTCCCAGTGCGGGTAACCGCGAGGACAGTGCCACAGAAACATACCGCCGATGGCTGGGATCCCAGCACAGGTAAGGGTGCAAAGGTGGGGTAAGAGCCCACCAGCAACGTCGAGAGGCGTTGGCTCGGTAAACCCCGGTGGAAAGCAAGGCCGCAGCCGCAGGATCATGGCTGTTCTTCGCCCCTGTCGGCTGCATCGAGATCACGGTACCCAGTAGACGCTGGGGAAGGGTGCTCTCGATGGTGGTGAGCCGCTAGAGGGTGATGGCAACATCACTCCCAGATGGATGATCGCCAGTGCGGGTTAGTTCTTGAAAGTTTTGAAAGAACGCCCCACTACAGAACCCGGCTTACAACCTCCTCTCTTTTCCCCTCTTTTTGGTGCCCATCGCCTGTTTTCGTCCCGCCACTCGCGATAGCGGGACGGAGTCCTAAAGCCGCATGAGAGGAGGCTAGCTCTCTGCCTTTTTCACGTCGGTCAAGCCTGCCATCCACAGCTCTACGCAGGCTTGGAGTAGGTCTGGGATTGGTTCGCTTTCAGCGTTTGATGAGCGGCCATGGGACAACTTCTCCTCGCCGCTCGAGGGCAGGCCGGCGGTGACGGCCAACACGGCCGCCCCCAAAATCATCAGGTGTAAAACCCCAGCGGCTCGGTGAAGGCGCTCGGGCTCGACCGATTGGAACTCAGAGCCGGGGAACTGTTGCAAGTATTGTGTTAGCTGTTCCTGCGCCTGAGAAAAGCCGAGCCTCAGAGCGCGGCGATGCTCCTCGGAATAAAAGCCTGCTTCTCCAACCAAAGAGCGCACCAGCTCAGGATTATCGGCCAGCGCCCGAAAACAGGTGTGGACATAGCGCAGCAGAATGGCCTGCAGCCCAGAGCCTTGGAATGAGGCGGGATCCCCCTGGAGAGGAAGATCGGCAATGCCGGAAAAGACCCCCAGCTCACCAAACACGGCCAAGAGCAGCCCCTGCTTGCTGCCAAAGTGCCGAAATAGGGTGACTTCATTAACGCCGGCTAGGTCTGCGATTTGACGGGTGGTGGTCTGGGTAATGCCCTGACGAACAAACAGCTCCCGAGCCGCGTCTAGCAGCCTTTGCCGAGAGGAAGAACGTGCCATGGTGGGTGATGGGGTAAGGAGTTAGGAGAAAACCCTAGAGAACGGCAGCAGCCTGCAAGTAGCGCTTGCATTCGAGGTGAAATATCGTTAAGCTTAGCCTCAGGCGAGATCAAACCTGCTGCTTTTCTGCTCTCTTGTAGCCGCTTTCACTGCTGGGGCTTGCTTGGGCGGGCCTTCAGGGATCCCGGTTTGCCTTTCAGGGTTGTGAGCTCCTTGTGAGCTGAGTCAGGGATTCGGTGGCCTTTGCATGAGAAGCAACTTTGTGAGGAGGTATTTGATTCTGCGCTGCCCTTTCTCTTTTTCTGAGGTTTTGCTGGTTCATGGCCGTTTCCCTTCCTTCCCAATCGCTGGATAATCCTGACCGTTCTGCTTCGCTCACTCAGCCTGAGCCCCAAAAGTCTTTCCGGTTTGCCTGGGAATTTGTTCTCTTTTTCATTGTTTTTCACGCCCTCGCTTTGGTGGGCGGCATTTTTTACTTTTCCTGGCCGGCCCTGGGAGTGGCTCTATTGCTTCACTGGTGCTTCGGCAGCTTGGGCATCTGCCTAGGGTATCATCGTCTTCTTAGCCATCGCAGTTTCCAAGTGCCCAAGTGGCTGGAATATGTCTTTGCTACCTTCGGCGCTCTCGCCATCCAAGGGGGGCCGATTTTCTGGGTGGGCGGCCATCGTCAGCATCACGCTTTTACTGAAGACGAAGAGCGGGATCCCTACTCTGCTCGCAAAGGCTTTTGGTGGAGCCACATGCTCTGGCTCATTTACCAACGGGAAGAGTTTTTTAACCGTGAGAAGTATTCTGCTTTTGCGCCGGATTTGGCTCGGGATCCTTTTTATCGTTGGCTGGACAAGTATGGGCTGCTGCTGCAATTGCCGCTGGCTGCCGTGCTCTACTTGCTGGGGGGTTGGTCGTTCGTCATCTATGGCATCTTTGTGCGGACGGTGTTGCTGCTGCACTGCACCTGGTTGATCAACTCTGCCAGCCACCTCTGGGGTTACCGAACTTTCGAGAGCGACGACAATGCCCGTAACCTTTGGTGGGCGGCCATCTTAACCTATGGTGAAGGCTGGCACAACAACCATCACGCCGACCCGAAGCGCGTGAAAGCAGGCTTGCGTTGGTGGGAGATCGACATGACCTACTGGGCCATTTGGGTGCTGGCAAGACTGGGTTTGGCCCGTAGATTGCATCTGTCTGACCAAAGCCAGGCTACTGGCTGAACGGCTTCTGTCCCAGAACTTGCAGAGGAATCGTCAAGGGATCCCCACCCCTGGGGATCCCTTTTTTATTTAATTGCAGAAAGGGCTATTCTTCTAAGGGGCTATACTGCCACGTTCCGTAGTGGTCGAGAATGCGCTTAATTTGCTCTGGGTCGGCACCGGGTTTTTGACAAATATGCAACGCCTCTACTTGGCTGTCTTGGTAGCGAAAGCTAGAGTCTTTTTTCCACTCCAGCTCCGTTTCTACCCCTGAAACACAAGCCAAATGGGCAGCCACTTCCCGATAAACCATCAGGGGCATGGAATCGTAGCGAACAGCGTAACGTTTCAGCTCAGGGATGCTCACGGATGACAACTCAACCTACACAACTCAAAATGTAGCTACCTCTAGCCAAACTGGAAGACTTCCCAAGGGCTCTCGGCAGCCTCTTTCTTCCCCTCACCCCCGCTCCCAGAAGCAATCGCGGTGCAAAACGCAAAAAAATCCCCTGATTAAGACTCTACGTTGGGCATCTGGCTACTGGCAAAGCAAGATGGGGCTAGGCAATTTTGTCATCCACTAGGGTGCAGCAATTGACCTGGTCCAGGCAAATCTTTCCCCATTGCAGAGCCCAGCGTACCAAAGCCACCCGATTTGCAGTTCGGGTTTTACTCAAAATGTTGCTGATGTGATTGTCAACGGTACGTTTGCTAATCTCTAAGCGCTCCGCAATGTCCTGATTGGTCAGCCCTGCAGCAATCAACTCGATGACCTGCAGTTCCCGCTCCGACAACAAATCAGCGGAATGATAGTCGGCGCCCATTCCGAATGCCTGTAGGATGAACTGTAAAGATTACCTACCCCAATTGTAGGGGATCCCCTCCAAGATGGATAGTCCCGCCGCAGGAAAATCTGCGGCAATTCTCAGGCCGAAGGGTTTGGCGATGTTGACGGGAGCGCTTCTGGGCAGCTTTCACAGGGCATCGGCGCGTTTCCGGGGCAGTTCCACCTGCACCCACAGCCCACCTGCTTGTGGGTGATTGCGCAGGCGGATTGTGCCGCCGTGAAGTTCCACAATTTGCCGCACGATCGCCAGCCCCAGGCCGGTGCCGCCTTTGCTGCGGGCCCGCGCCGCATCGGTGCGGTAAAAGGGTTGAAAGACCAGCTCAAATTGATCCTCCGGCAGGCCAGGGCCGTGGTCGTACACCTCCAGCCGCACCTGGGATCCCTGTTCCAAGAGCAGCACGTGGACAGGGGAGTCGGGCGCGCCATATTTGACGGCGTTGTCCAAGAGGTTGAGGATGAGGCGGTAGAGGCGCTGTTCATCTCCCCAGAGATAGAGCTGGGAGGGGCTGCTCAGGTGCAGTTCCTGGTGACGGGGCTTGGCCAGCGGTTCTAAGCTCTGCCAGGCTTCGCGCACCAAAGCTGCCAGCTCTACCCAGCGCCATTGGGAGCGGGATCCGGCCCCCAAGTTAAGGGCGCTCAGTTCCAACAAGTCTTGTACCAACTGGCTGAGGCGCAGCGTCTCGTTCAGCAATCGTTCCACCCAAACCGCTTGCGCGGTGTCGACCCGGCTTTGTAAAGTTTCGGCCAGCAGGCGAATCGAGGTGAGGGGGGTTTTCAGCTCGTGGGCCACATCCGAGGCCCAGCGATCCCGTTGTTGGGCTAGCAGGGTAGCTTCCAGCCGGTCTTCCAAAAAGATGGCAACCTGCCCCTGCGGCAGTGGCAGCCCCCAAGCCCGCAGCGGAACCGGTTTATTCTCGCCGCCGGAAGGGTAGAAGATCCATTCGCGGCTCTGGATGGGCGTGTTGGCCCCCTGGCGGCGGGTGGCTTCGATGAGCTGATCCAACTCATAGGAGCGCACCCACTCCAGCAGGAGCTTGACGCCCGGCTGCCACTGGCCAATGTGCAGCAGGCGTTGAGCGGCAGGGTTACACTCCAGGACCACGTTGTTCTCGTCCACCCGCAGGTATCCCCAGGGCAGGTGGTGGCTGAGATACTGCCAGTCTTGCAGGTGTCGTTTTTGGCTGGCCCACTCCAGTTCTTGTTGGCGCAGGTGGCGGCTGAGCCGGCTGAGCATCTGTTCTGGCGAACTCAGAGGCAGGGGCACGTGCAGCAGGGATCCCAACTGTTGCAATTGGCGGCCGAAGCGGCGCCGACTCTGCCAGAGCAAAATCAGCGTGCCGAGTAGGCCGATGCCCAACCCAATGAGGATCCCGCTTTCCACTCCCATGGGCCCACCCCCTTTGCCGCCATTGTCGCCCAGGGATGGGGGGGTGAATACCGAACAAGCGAAGGGATCGGGATCTTCGCATCCTTATCGGCGATGCACCATTGTCGTGCTGGCCTGGTCGGTGGGCACCAGCAAGACCTCACTGAGGTTGACGTGGGGGGGACGGGTGACGGCAAACAGCACCACCTCGGCCACATCCATCGCCGTCAGGGGGGTGAGGCCCCGATAGACCGCTGCCGCCCGCTCGCGATCGCCGTGGAAGCGCACCTGGCTGAACTCGGTTTCCACCAAGCCGGGCTGGATCTCGGTGACGCGAATGGGGGTGCCCAGCAGATCCAGCTTCAGGCCCTCGGAGATGGCCCGCACGGCGGCTTTGGAAGCACAATAGACGGCGCCGCCGGGATAGGTCTGCCGACCGGCAATGGAGCCGATGTTCACCACATGGCCGCGGCCCCGCTCCACCATGCCGGGCAAGACGGCGCGGGTAACATACAGCAAGCCCTTGATGTTGGTATCGATCATCTCCTCCCAATCTTGCAGAGCACCGGTGTGGAGCTTGTCCAAGCCGCGACTGAGGCCGGCGTTGTTGATCAAGATGTCGATCTCAGCCCAGACCGGCGGCAAAGACTGGAGCGCCTGTTGTACGGCTGCCCTGTCCCGCACATCCAAAGTCAGCAAGTATGAGGAAGCGCCGTAAGCCTGCTGCAACTCCATAGCCAGCTCCTGCAGACGCTCCTGACGGCGGGCCACCAGGATCAGCTTGGCCCCAGAACGGGCAAAAAGCGTGGCACAGGCTGCCCCGATGCCGCTGCTGGCACCGGTGATGAGCACAATGGCGTTTTCCAGCATAGTCCGCAAGAGTTGAGGGGCTACTAGGGGATCTGCGGCTGGGAACAGGCCGCCTTCCCCGCCTGAAGCGAGCGCTCCAGCAGCTTAACGCAAGCATAGAGTGTATCCAAATGGGGAGTCGGGATCCCTGCCCAACGCCCCAGCTCCGCGATGGCGCCGACAATGCTCTCGATCTCCGTCGGTCGCCCCCGCTCAATATCCTGCAGCATCGAGGTGCGATGGGATCCCACGCGGGCTGCATCCTTGAGCCGTTCTTCCAGAGAGACCGGCAGCCGGATCCCCAGCGCTTGGGCCACAGCCTCGGTTTCCTGCATCACCGACTCAACCAACGCATGGGTGGGCGGGTACTGGGCAATTTCGTCTTGGGCCGCGCGGGTGAGGGCGCTGATGGGGTTGAAAGCGGCGTTGCCCCACAGTTTTTGCCAGATCTCGACCCGAATTTGGGAGGTGAGAGTTACAGGAAGCTGCGCCTGCTCAAAGATGGCCGCCAGAGAGCGCAGCCGCTCCGACAACGATCCATCTGGCTCCCCCAGAATATAGCGCCCGCCGCCGGTGTGCAAAACTACCCCTGGCTCTGCCAACTGCACGGCGATGTACACGACACAGCCGATCACCCGTTCGATCGGCAGATGGGTGGCGATCACCCCGCCCGGATCCACCGAAGTCAAGGAGCGCCCCTCAAACTCGCCGCCATGCCGGTAAAAGTACCACCAGGGAACGCCATTCTGAACAACCACAACGGGGGTGTCCGGGCCACACAGGGATCCCAACTGTGGGGCAAGCAGGGGCAAGCTGTAGGCCTTGACAGCAACGATCACCACATCTTGCCGCCCCAGCTCAGCCAAGTCGTCGCTGGCTGTCAGCCGCTCCACCCAAGCCTGGGAAGGATCCCCCTGCCGGATCAGCTTCAACCCTCGGCTGCGGATGGCCTGCAAGTGGGATCCCCGTGCCACCACACTCACTGGAAAACCGGCTCGGGCCAGGCGGACGGCCAAATGCCCCCCGACTGCCCCGGCGCCGACGATGCCGATTTTCATGTTTCACCAAGCGAGGAAATCCCTACTCGGCCCCGCCCTGGGTGACGCGCAGGATCCCGTATCCGAGCGCCACGCCCACTAGGGTCAGGACAATGGAGAGCCCAGCAATGGTGAAGATCTCACTAGCCATAGATTCCTCTCAGGTGGATTGCCTCGCCCTTTAAGGATATCGGATCTTGGGCCTTCGGCCTTCCCTGAGGTGAGGCGGCCCCTCACGCTCAATATCTCAGGAGAGAAAAACCGCAAAGATTACAGTCTGTGAAGATCCCGGCCACCTCGGACTTGATGGAGGCGCGTCACCCGCCTCTATAATGAAAGCAATTTACAAGTCTTTACCGGCATAGGCTAGATTGTAATGCCTACAGCCGTAAAGCTTGTCCGGTAGCTCTCAGATGGCTCATTGGGCCGTTGTTGAGTACTGGAAACGGTTCTGGACAGGGTCTTGGAGCACTGGGAGTCCTACTTGTAAGAGCTCCTGAGTAGCTCTGGCCAAAGAGCCGTTAAAAGAAGGTGAGGCAAAAGACCCGCGAGTTGAGTCTTTATACCTAGGCTCTTCTCTTGCTTCAAGGAAGCAAACTTTGTAGTTTCATTAGCGTTCTCATTCATTTAGATCTTTTTTGGGAGAAGTTGAGATGACCATCGCGGTAGGGCGCGTACGCCAGGAGCGAGGATGGTTCGACATCGTCG
>NZ_JANSJI010000136.1:0-6119 GCF_047462475.1 Synechococcus sp. H55.11 | reverse complement strand
AGCGGTCGGAGTCGGGTAGTTTACGGCTGCGCTCTAGGGTCTGCTCTGTCAAACTGGAAAAAAACAGTCTGGCTGGAGATTGGGATTATGGCCTTCGATTGGTTTCGCCGCCGCTATACCGACTCCCCTGGTGAAGCAAAGCCTTCGCCACCAGACCCCACGTCGGCCACGGAGCCAGCGGAGATCTCCCCCGAAGACTATTTGGCCTTCGCCAAAGCCGCCTATGCCAACCTGAAGGCCCGTGCCGCTGGCCAGGAGGCCCCAGCCAAGGACTCCGTCCCGCTTGAGCAAACAGATGGGCAAATAGAAGGGATCCCTGCAGAAGCTCTCCAGCCACAGCCACCGGCCTCGCCTCCGGAGCCTATTCCAACAAAAGAACCGGTATCTCCAGAATCACCCTCTGTGCAGCCGGCGGCAGCTCCCTCGTTTTTCGATCTGGCTCCCCGTGCTGCCGAGCGTCTGCAAGCCCTGCAAGCCAGCGCTGTGGAAGAGCCGGAGCCGATGACCCCAGCCGTCGCTCCCTCTCCCGAGACCGGGCCGGAAGAGCTGGTCTTCGATGAAGGCTTCCGCTGGTCAGCCGAGATCTTGGCGGCCCAAGGGCGCAAACCGGAAGAGATCTCCGTAGAAGAGATCTCTTGGCTGCAAAAGCTGCGGCGAGGCTTGGGCAAAACCCGCCTCAACCTAATCAACCAATTGAAGGCCCTGGTAGGCCGTGGCCCCCTCGACCAGAAAGCTGTAGAAGAAATTGAGGCCCTGTTGCTGCAGGCCGATGTGGGGATCGATGCCACCGAGCGGATCATCCAAGCCCTACAAAAGCGCATGCGCGAGGAGGTGGTGCCGCCGGAGGAGGCGGTCAAATACCTCAAGCAGCAGATGCGCCAGATGTTGACGGTAGGGGATCCCACCTTTGCGCCGCAACGGGGCACGCTCAACATTTGGCTGATTGTCGGGGTGAATGGAGCGGGCAAAACCACCACCATCGGCAAAATTGCCCATGTGGCCCGCGAGTCTGGGTACCGCTGCTTGATCGCCGCTGCCGACACCTTCCGGGCTGCCGCGGTGGAGCAGCTCAAGGTTTGGGCAGAACGAGCGGGGGTAGAGGTGATCGCCAATCCTTCTCCCAATGCTGACCCGGCGGCGGTGGTCTTTGACGCCATCACAGCCGCCCAGGCCAGGGGCACCGAGCTGCTCTTGGTGGATACGGCGGGCCGTCTGCAAAACAAGAAAAACCTGATGGAGGAGCTGGCCAAGATCCGCCGCATCATCGACAAAAAAGCTCCTGAAGCCAAGGTGGAAAGCCTGCTGGTGCTGGATGCCACCCAAGGGCAAAACGGCTTGCGCCAAGCGGCGGTGTTTTCCGAAGTGGCCAAGCTGAGCGGCGTGATCCTGACCAAGCTGGATAGCACCGCCAAGGGGGGCATTGCCCTGGCCATTACACAACAGATGCACTTGCCCATCCGCTTCATCGGCGCCGGCGAGGGGCTGGAAGATCTGCGGCCTTTTTCCAGCTATGAGTTTGTGGAAGCTCTCCTGAGCGAGTATTGAGGCGCCCCCTTTCTGGGAAAAGCCACCGTGAAAGAGATACACACAGCTCCCAACTGTGTTGGGCGTCGCCCTCGCCTTCTGCCCTGGAGCGCTGCGGGGGTGGGAGCAGGTTTGCTTTGGGCCTGGGGTGGGCACCGCTGGATCCAGAGCGGGTTGAACCTGGCCTGGACGGGATCCACCCAGGATGCAGAGGCTTTGCAAGAATTTGTAGCCACCTTGACCCAGGTGTTGTCGGGGGTGTTGGGCGTTACCCTCTCGGTGGTGGCCATTGTGGTGCAGTTGAGCGCGGATCGCTTCACCCCGAAGGTCACCGAGCTGTTTTTGCGCGAGCAGATCAACTTCTATCTCTTCTTTTTCCTGATCCTGGCCAATGTGGTCAGTTTGTGGAGCTCGATAGCCCTGAGCTTTTACGATCCCGCCAGCGGACATCCGGGGCTGCTCATCGGGCTGAACCTGCTGCTGGGCACAGCTTCGTTTTTGGTGCTGATCCCCTACTTTCGCTTTGTGTTTAACTTCTTGCAACCGACCTCGATCATCCGTCGCATTGAGCAGCAGGTGCGGCAGGCCGTCCTGGGATCCCTTGTCTCCAGAAGATTGGGATCTGATTTCGGGTTCGAGGAGAGTCGTTTCTCTCACTGGCGTCGGCGTGGTGTGGCAACAGAGCCGCACTCTCCAACAGGCCAATGTTCGCCAGCTCATCAGCGCTGCCTTGCTGCCCTCGATGAGATCAAAAGCATCGCCACCAGCGCTCTCCGCCAACAGGAAGGAAGCATTTTCTTGGAAGCGTTGGATAGTCTAAAGTCTCTATGGATCTTCTATGCCGAGCACAAAGCACAACTGCACCCCACCTGGTTTCTCTTGACCGCGGCTCTGCAGCGGGATCCGGACTTTGCTTCGGTGGATAAGGGCCTATTGAGCCAGATCGAGGCAGAGAGATCCTGGCTAGAGCTGAAGATCTTGCGGCAGTATCAGGCCTTGTTTGTCGAGGGGCTAAACGGCATGCAGCAGGCGAGCACCCTGGTGGCCATTCACAGCCGGGAGCTGGGGATCCGCGCCCTGGAAACCCAACGACTCACGGTAGCGGGGTGGGTGATCAAGTTTTTCAACACCTACCTGCGGGCTGTCATCAACGCGCGCGACATCCGCGGTGGCTACAACCTGCTCAAGCAATACCGCCTGCTGGCCGAGGCAGCCCTACACCACCGTCAGTCGGCCCTGGTCTTGCAGATTGTTGACTACTTTCGCTACTACAGCTTGACTGCCTACAAGGCCGGCCTCTTTTTCCTTTCGGAAACCTTTGGCTTCGATCTGGGAAGGCTGGCCCAGTTGAGCTGTGCTCTGCAGTCGGAAACAACCGAAGCCATTGTGCAGGCCTTGTTGCGCCTAGACCAAGACCCCGAAAGCGAGCAACAGGAGAATACCTTGCGCGGGATCCGCAAAACCCAGGTGCGGCTGGCGGCTTACTTTCTCAGCCGTGGGCGGGAGGATTTGGCCAAGTTGATCTACAGGGATATGCAGCACGAGCCCTCGGCGCGCCTGCAGAGCATCCGCCAAGAGCTGCTCTCTACGGCTGCGGAGTTTTGGGAGTTCACCGACCGGGGGGAGAACTTCTACTACCTCGAACCGGCCCTGCAACCCTATGCCGAGCAGTTTTTCGGCTGGTTTCAGGGCTTGACCTCTCTGGCAGATAAGCTGGAGAGCGCCTCTAGATCCCTGGAGCTTCCGTAAAAAAAGCCAGATCTCTTTACCGCAGGGTTTAGTTTAGTTTGGTCAGAGCCGCCCCTTGGTGTCGTTCCAGAAGGCTTGTCTCATGCGTCCTTTCGGCCAACCTAACCGTCTGGGCAGTTCTCCCAGCCGAGGATCCCTGCCGGCAACCAGCTCTTTTGTCCAGTTTCGCCGCGACCCGCACCTGTTGCCCTTTTGGGGCCTGAGCCTGTTGATCATGGGCCTGGCGGTGCCCCTGTTTGTGCTTTCGGGGGCGGATCCCAGTTTGGCTGGCTGCGACGAGAGCTTTTATGCCCAGATGGCCCGCGAGCTGCTGTGGGGGAGCAACTGGCTGGGGCCGACTTTTTTGGGGGAGCCTTTTTTCGAGAAACCGCCTCTGCTCACCTGGAGCGTGGCCCTCAGCTTTGCCCTCTACGGCATCAACGAATGGGCGGCTCGGCTGCCCGGGATCCTGGCCGCTTTGCTCTCCATTCCTCTGGTGGGCTGGATTGGGCGGGCTTTTTTGCCGACACGGGCAGCCCTGCTGGGCATGGCGGTTTTGCCCCTCTGCTACCTCTGGGTACAGCAGGGGCGGCTGGTGGGGCAAGATGTGCCCCTGACCTGCCTAGAGCTCTTGGGGATCCTGGGGCTGGTGAACGGCAGCCGCGGCCACCCAGTTTGGTTTTGGCTGGTGGGGGTGGCCTTTGGGCTGGGCCTTTTGATGAAGAGCGCCATGATCCTGCTGCCGGCAGCGGCTTTGATCCCTTACTGGGTGCAGCAGCGGCGCCACTGGCTGGGATCCGCCCCCTTTTGGCTGGGGATGTTGCTGGGCCTGGGGATCTTTGGCCTCTGGCTGGTGCCGGCCATGGGGATATACGGTTCCGAGGTGCTGGCCACCTTGGTGGGAAAGGTGTGGGATCTGGGGCAAGAACCCTTCCATGCCGATGCCACCGGCTGGTACTACTTTTGGCACATCCCGGCCCACGGCTTTCCTTGGACGGTTTTGGGGGTGGTGGGAGGAATTCTCTTGGTGCGGCAAAAGCCGGCATCCACTTTGTTGATCTGGTCTTTTCCCCTGCTGCTTTTGGTTCTATTGCAGCTTTATCCCACCAAAACCCCCTACTACACGGTGCAGCTCTATCCCTGGCTGGCTCTGCTGGCGGGGGTGGTCCTCGATCAAGCTCTGCCGTTTCCGCTCCGCACCGCCTCGACTGGGACAGCGGGACGAGGTTCTCGGCGAGACAGACCCCACCTGGCCCAGGTGCTCTCCTGGGGGTTAGCGGCGGTGGGGCTGCTGCTTTTGGGTTTGGGGGTAGCCGTCCGCCTGGGCGTAGACGGTCTGCAGCTCCTACAACCCCATGCCTGGCCTCTGGTGGTGATGGGGCTTTTGTACCTCTTGCTGCCAGGGATCTGGAGCTGGCGGCGGGTGCTGCACCATGCCGGGGAGCTCTGGCTGGGCACACTCCTAGCTGCCGGGATTCTCGCCATGGTCAGCATCCTCCTGCGGCCTGACTTCGGCAATTTCAGCCCTGCTTTTGCCCAGATGGACTGGAAACAGATGCTGGGATCTGCAGACACTGGTTTTCCCGTGGTGGATATTGGCCGCAGCGGCTTGCCGGATGTCTGTCAGGCGCAGGCCATCGCCTTTTATACGCCCAATCCGGGAAGATGGGTGGATGATCAGGCTCTGCAACAAGGGGAGCATGGAGACTACCTTTGGGTATCCCCTGTGCAGACAGAACAGGTTGACATCGAAGACTTGGGACTGCAGCCTTTGGCCGAGGTGGAGGGCTGGCAACTGGTGCACCGCTCCCTCTCAGATGCGGCCAGCGGGGAGCCTTCCTGAGGCGTTTACGATCAAAACTCTAAACATTGCTCCTTGAGAACTTGGGAGGAGGTGACGGCGCATGGTGGAAGCCGAGGCATCGGGCCAGTCGTGGTTGTCTCCGCAGCGCACCTGGGCAATCCAGGGATTGGCTTGGCTGGCAGCGCTGCTGTTTGTGGCAGGGGTGATCCTGTTGGCGGGGGCTTCACCTCTCCAGGTGGCAGCCAGCATGTGGCAGGGGGCCTTTGGCAGCGAAGCTCAGTTTGGCCGGGTTTTGGCGACGCTGGCTCCTCTTGTCCTCTGCTGCTGTGGACTGGTGTTCACCTTTGTTGCCGGTCTCTACAACTTGGGCATCGAAGGGCAGATGGTGGTCGGGGCCATTGCGGCCACCTTTCTGGTGCGCCTGGAACCGCCACTGGCCATTACCTGGGCACTTTTGGCCGGGATCCTGGGCGGGGCGGGCTGGGGCCTGTTGGCCGGGATCCTGAATGTGTGGGGACGGGTCAACGAGATCTTCGCCGGTCTGGGGCTGAACTTTGTTGCCCAAGGCTGGGTCTTGTACCTGATCTTCGGCCCTTGGAAAAGGCCAGGGGTGGCTTCCATGAGCGGAACAGAATTGTTGGATCCCCGTTTCTGGTTGCCCACCTGGGGGCGGTCAGAGGCCAGTCCGGTGGCGTTGCTGCTGGCCCTGTTGGCTTTGGTCCTGACGCTGCTGGTGGTGCACAACACCCGTTTTGGCCTGCAGTTGCGGGCGGTGGGGAAAAACCCCGTAGCTGCCTTCCGGCTGGGGATCCCGGCTACCCAAAGGTTGCTCATGGCCTTTGCCTGCTGTGGAGGACTGGCAGGGCTGGCGGGCGCCTTGCAGGTGTTGGCTCTGTTCCATCGTCTCATCCCCAACATTTCCAGCAACTTGGGCTTTCTGGCCTTGCTGGTGGTGATGCTGGCCGGCTTTAACCCGCTGCTGATTTTGCCGATTGCCTTTTTCTTCAGCAGCCTCAACATCGGCAGCTTGCAACTGCCTCTCTCTTTGCAACTGGAGTCTTCG
>NZ_JANSJI010000135.1:0-1466 GCF_047462475.1 Synechococcus sp. H55.11 | reverse complement strand
CCAAGCCGGCTGCCCAATCCAGCAGATGATTGACTGCTTCTGGGGTTTTGGCTTCGGAGTACAGCCGCAGCAGGGGCTCGGTGCCGCTGCCGCGGATCATCACCCAACTGCCGTCGGCAAGGGTAAACTTGTGGCCGTCTTTGTCGAAATGCTTAATCACCTTCTGCCCCAAAATCTCAGACGGGGGATCCATCCGTAGCCGTTGGAATAGCTGGGTTTGTTGGTTTTGATCCGCCAGGTGCAGGTCGCGGCGCTGGTAAACCGAGCTAAATCCTTCCCGTTCCTGCAAAGCTCGGTAAAGGGCGCTCAGATCTTGCCCGGTTTCGGTGACGGCCTCAATCAAGTACAGAGCAGAAAGCAGGGCATCCCGTTCGGGGATGTGGCCCAGGTAGCCGATGCCGCCGGATTCTTCTCCCCCCAGCAACACCTGGGTGGTCAGCATGCGCTCGGCGATGTATTTGAAGCCCACGGGCATTTCCGTAACCGGCAGGCCATAGCGCTCCGCCACCTTGACGAATAGCTCCGAGCCACTGATGGTTTTGACGATTTCGCCCCGCAGGCCGCGTCGCCCCGCCAAGTGGTCGATCAGGATGGGAATGAGGATCTGCGGGCTGAGAAAGCGGCCTTGTCCGTCGAGGGCGGCAATGCGGTCGGCGTCGCCATCGAAGACCAGACCCACTTTTAACGGGGCGGGATCCGCCGCGATGATCTGGGCAGAGGTCTGCAGGTTTTGCGGCAGCGGCTCCGGTGAGACGCCGCCAAACAAGGGATCCCGATGCGCCTGCAATTCAATTACCTTCTCTCCCAAGAGGCGCTTGAGGCCCCCAGCCCCGGAGCCAAACATGACATCCACCCAGATCTTGGCCGGGGAGCCTTTGAGCTTTTCCAGATCCACAAAGCGGCTGAGCTGAGCCAGGTAGCCAGGCCAGGGATCCCAGGTGTGGATGGGGGCGGAGTTGGATCCCAGCGGTTGCAGGTGGTGCAGCTCCTGCTCGATGGCAGCGGTGACCTCCGGGGGCACGGAGCCGCCAAAGCCGCCTTTGACTTTGAGGCCGGAATAGTGGGGCGGGTTGTGGCTGGCGGTGATCACCAAGGCTCCATGGCAGCCGCGCTCCTTGGCTGCCCAACTGAAGGCCGGCGTCGGGGCAGCACAGGCAGAGAGATAAACCGGGATCCCCAACCGCGCCACCACCTCGGCAGCGTGGGCAGCAAATTTTTCTGAGAGAAAGCGGTTGTCGTAGCCGATCAGGATCCCTGCGCCGGGATAGGTGCGGGCCAACACCTGGGCGCTGGCCTGGGCGGCAATAGCCAAGTTCTGAAAGGTAAAGCCGTCGGCGATCACGGCTCGCCAGCCGTCGGTACCAAAGCGAATAGAGTTGCCGGCCATAGTTCACCAAAATCGACCTCGACTACACATAGCACGGCAGAGCCAGATCCAGACCGCCCAGCCCTCACCCCCGGCCCCT
>NZ_JANSJI010000134.1:0-1468 GCF_047462475.1 Synechococcus sp. H55.11 | reverse complement strand
TCTCCCTCAGAGGGGTTGGGGGTGAGGGCAGCAGCGCGAAGTGCTTGGGTAGGTGGCAAAGTGAAAGTGTTTGAATTGTGTTTGAACCGACTATAAAGCTTGTGCAGCGCCTCTAAGGAGAGCTCGCAGAGTCGCCAACAGCTCAGTCCTCCTCCGCTGCAGGAGCAGGGGCCTCGGCTAGCCGACACACCTGCTTGAGGAGCTGGGCCTCAACAGCGGCGTCGTAGAGCCGCAAAGTTAGGCGAGGCACCCGCAAGGAAGCGGTAATTCGCCCTGCCGGCAGATCCAACCACACCAGTTGCTTTTGAAAACAGCGGCAGGTGGCCCCTATCTCCTGCGCCAGCTCTTCTACCTCCGGCCAGCTCAGGCAGCGCGGCAGCAGCAGGTCTGTGGCCCAGCCCCTTCCACACTCTCGCCGCCTCAGGATGCGCACCTGCATGGATCCCTAAATCCGCTCGGCGTAGAACTCACACCAGGGATCCCCTTTCTCTCTGGCTTTGGTCTCCTTCCCGTAAAACAGCCCACCCCGCTGGAAGAGGCGGTTGTAGAAGACTTGATCCAGAATCGGCTTCTGCTGAATGTTGCCGTTGTAAACCAGATTCATCAGCGCCGGCACCGCCCCTTGGGCAAAATAGCAGGTCGGATAATCTGCCCGTGGGTAGGAAGCCAAAAAGTAGTTGGTCTCGTAGTTGCCGTCAATAGCCACCCGGCAGGAATGATCGCTCACCACCTCCAAAGCCTGCCAACGACCCCACCCCAAGCTGCTGGTTACGGCATAGGCCCCGTGGATCCAGTCGGTATCCTTTTCCAGCATTGGCCCCACAAGGGTTTCCCACTCCAGCGACTCCATGATGTTGCCCAAGGTGTAGAAGACACAGACATGGCCCGATTCGCGCACCAGATCCTCTGCCACCTGCTGCAGACTGGGTTGCACTGCTTTCAGCTCTTCCAAAAAGCGGTACTGGATGCGGTTGTAGTAATTGGCAGGCATGCGCGTGAGCAGCACGTTGAAGGCGCGAATCTGCCCCCGTTCATCTCCTGCCAAAGGCAGGCTCCACAGAGCTTCGTTGACCGCGTCATAGTCCACCGCTGTTATCGGCTTGGGCAGATCGGCTGGACGTTCAATGAGCTTGCCCATGCCGGGGCTAGGAACCAAAGTCTGAGGCCGTGGCAGCCGAGTAGCCTGGATCAGGCAGCGATCCTTGCGCGTAACCGCCATGCACTCCGTTTCCTCTGCCGTGTAGCTGCCCAGCTCGCCAAAAGTGGCATCCAGCGCCGCCGCCACATAGCCCACGGCTAGATGATCGATGGGGCGGGTGCGGTTAGCCTGATCCCCGTACTTGCTCAGCCAGCCTTCTGCGTAGTGGGAGTGGGTGAGCTGGGCTTCGCCACCGCTGGGGCTGGCCTGCAGCTCCAGTCGCCCCAAGCCGAGAAAGCCGAACAACTGGCACGCCACCGCCAGCCGCTC
>NZ_JANSJI010000133.1:0-1479 GCF_047462475.1 Synechococcus sp. H55.11 | reverse complement strand
CTGCCGTCGCCATCGAAGTCAGAAATGGCAACTGGGTTGGGGTTGGCCGTGGTCACCTCAGCCAAAGTTATGGGCGGCTGCACCCGCAAAACGTTGTTGACAAAGCTAACAATCTGGCTGGGCTGGGTGATCCCGCTGGCGATGGCAAAGGCGATGGCGACATCGCGGATGGTTACCGATTGGGGGTTGCCGTCGTAGTAGGCGGCAGGGGTGGAGGAGGGCGTCTCTGGACGGCTGATCAAGCCAGGCCCCGTGGCCAGGCCGCAGGCTGCCAGGATCCCGAAGAGAAAAGTTACCGCCAACAGCAATAGGCGTCTGCGTGAGCCCATGGAAAAAACCCCCCGGCAGGATGAGATCAACACTAAGGCAGCGCTATCAAAAAGCTACCAGCAAAGATTACCCGCTTCAAGGCCAGAGGAACGCCGGAGAGATATAGATTGCTGGCTGTGCAGTACGATAGGGAGCGTGCTAAGAGTTTGGGATACCTAAAAACACAGGAAGGCCGCCATGGCAGAGAAAGTTGTGTCCAACCCCGTACAGGCGCAGTTTGACGAGTTTCCATACCCGAACGTGCCGATTGAGCAGACGGTTACCGACAACCTGGCCTTGTTTGCCAACAGCCTCACAACAGCCAGGTACCTGCGGGATCGCAAGGTAGTCATGCCAGAAGGCAAGGTGATGCTCAATGCCGGCTGTGGTTCCGGCTGGGAAACTTTGGTTTTGGCAACCGCCAACCCCGGCGCTCGCTATGTGGGAGTGGATATCTCAACCGAATCTGTCAAGCTGGCGGAGCAGCGCTTCAAGTTCCACAAGATCGAGAACGCCCGCTTTCATGTTATGGACATTACCGACATGACGGCGCTGGGGGAGGAGTTTGATTTTATCGCCTGCAACGACGTTCTCTACCTGCTGGAGGATCCGGTGGCCGGTTTGAAAGGCATGCGGCAGGTGCTCAAGCCCGACGGGATCATTCGCAGCAATGTGCACAGCCTTTATCAGCGGCAGTTTATCTTCAACATGCAGGATGCGATGGAGCTGCTGGGGGTGATGGATGAGCCAGCGGCCAAAGCTGTACCGCTGCTGCGGGAGGTGATGGAAGCTCTCACCGATGCCAGCTTTGTGAAGAGCCACTGGAACGGCGATGCCATCAAAACCACAGGGGGAATTCTAGCCAATTTCCTGCTGCGCAGCGACAAGGGCTTTACGGTGCCGCAGGTGTTTGAGATGTTAAGGCAGGCCGGCCTTGAGTTTATTAGCATGGTGAACTGGCAGCAGTGGAAGGTGGAGAGGGTTTTGACCAAGCCGGTGCCCTACACGATGCGGCAAATCAATAAGTTAAGCGAGGAGCAAAAGCTTCACTTCATCGAGCTGGTTTTCCCCAACATGACCCGCCTGATCGACTTTTGGTGTGGGCACCCCGGTGTTCCCAAAGCTGAGCCGTTTACGAACGACGAATGGTGGAATGGCACTGTACAAGCC
>NZ_JANSJI010000132.1:0-1495 GCF_047462475.1 Synechococcus sp. H55.11 | reverse complement strand
GCCCCTCTCCCTGAGGGAGAGGGGAGTTAGAGCGGCGCGTTCGCGACAGCGTTGCCTAGCAATAGCGATGTAGAGAAACGTTGTGTTGCTACTTGAAGTGACTATAGAGGTTGAAAGTGAGAGTAATTTCTACAGAAAAAAGGAGAGAGGCTGTTAGGTTTTCCTCCCTCCGATCTCTTCGTCGCGGTTAGCGTTAACGCCAGCTAGATTTTAACCGATTCTTCCCGCACGATTCAACTTTTTTCTCGATTTTTTCTCGAATTTCTCTTTGACTCAACACATTTTTTTAAACAGCAACACAAGGTTTAGGACAGACAGTTTGCCCCAAAAAGTTAGCCCTTCCCCTTAGCTTGCAACGGGTTTACAAAGACAACTGGCGCAGCGACTTTTGTATGTATTAGGTCTTGTCTTCCGGCCCTCAGCCGCTGTTATTGCCGCACACCGCCACCTCCGCAGCTCGACCCACTCCAGCAGAAACTATCCCCTCATTAACTAGGACTGACTCTCATTAACCCAGAAGCTCGGCTAAAGCCGAAGAAGAGAGAAAGGGATCCCTGCCAAAGGCAGGATGGCCAGTTCCGCCGGCGCGGGATCCCTGTCACATCCAAGACAAGAGAGGAAGACTGATGGATAGAACTCCACCACTCAACTGAGTAACAGCATAACTCTATTGAGACTAAATTGCAATACATAGCCGACAAAGTAGGAATAATTTGCATCAAGCCACGGGAGTCGGACAGAGGGGGCGGGGGCAATTGACAAAGATTGGCCGTTAAGTCTTCTCAGGAGGGCGGGCTTGCAGGCACAGGACAGCAACAGGTTCAAGTGTGGGGTAGTTTACTCTTGGTCCAACGGGGATCTAGCGACGATAGCCGAGTGGCCTGGAGCGAACCTGACG
The DNA here is from genome assembly GCF_047462475.1 of Synechococcus sp. H55.11. Taxonomy (NCBI): domain Bacteria; kingdom Bacillati; phylum Cyanobacteriota; class Cyanophyceae; order Synechococcales; family Synechococcaceae; genus Synechococcus; species Synechococcus sp. H55.11. The sequence continues at coordinate 597 of NZ_JANSJI010000132.1, read as the reverse complement.
GCGTTTTTTGCGCCAGCGTTTCCAGTTGGAGACCATCCAATCGCTGAGGCTGTGGTTGGCCGATCCCAGCTCCAACCCCATCCCAATCCAAAACAGGATCTCGGCGTGAACTTGCAGCCATTGCCAGAGATCGCTGCGCCACACCCAAGGCTGCCACATCCACCAGCCCAACCGGGATCCCAGCCAAGCCACCGGCAGGCCAACTCCGCCGGCCCATAGGCTCAAGTACAGCACCCGCAGGGCGGTGCCCACGATGGGCCCATGCGACCAGAAGGAGCGATGCCGCATCCACTTGCGGTAGGGCAGCCAAATCCAGCGCAAGAACAGCCAGCGTTGGTACTGTCGAGAACAGGTGTCCAGATCTCCAGAAAACATCAGGCCACTGAACAGATAGGCGGATCCCACAGCCAGAGCAACGGTGGTGCTATTCCCCAACAAACCGGCGGCCAAGGTGATGCCGGGGGCCGTCCAGAGGGTGATGCGATCGTGGGTGGATCCCAGCGGCATAAGGCCAGAGCAACGGTACCCGACTGGCGCTCAGTCTACCCGCCAGCGGAGGAAAAAGCCTGACCTAGCTTCAGCTAGAAACCGCAGGAG
>NZ_JANSJI010000130.1:2088-6192 GCF_047462475.1 Synechococcus sp. H55.11 | reverse complement strand
GGGCTGGCAGCAAAGTGTCTTAATCTTGTTTGAAACGACTATTACAGTAGAGAAGTAGACAACGCTGGAAGAAGCTGTATGCGGCTCACCAGCTTGCAACTCAGGAGCCAAAGGCCGAGATTCCCCACCGCTGCAAGCTGTCGAAGGCGGTGTAGGCCGTCAGATCCGGCTGCAGGGGCGTAATCGACACATACCCTTGGGCAACCGCCTGCACGTCGGAACAGGGATCCACTCCCTCTTCCACCACTTCCCCCGCCAGCCAGTAGTAGGCCTTGCCGCGCGGATCCAGCCGCTTTTCGTAGATATCGGTGTACTTGCGCCAGGCCAGGCGGGCCAAGACCATGCCGCGTATCTCCGTCAGAGCCACCGGTGGGACATTGATGTTCAACAGCAGCGGCTTCTCTAGGGGCTTCAGGCTCAGCTTCTCCAGCAGCGTCAGCACCACCTGGGCCGCCGGCTGAAAATCCTGGTGGGTAAAGCTGGCCAGGCTCACCGCCAGGCTGGGGATCCCTTCCAATAGCCCTTCCATGGCCGCTGAGACGGTGCCGGAGTAGAGCACATCGGTGCCCAGATTGGCTCCCTGATTGATGCCGGAAATCACCCAATCGGGAGGATAATCCAATAGCCCGTCCAGACCCAGCTTGACACAGTCGGAAGGTGTGCCCGAACAGGCCCAGGCTTGCACCTCTGGCGGAAACCCCTCCCGCACCGGATCCACCCGCAGCGGTTTGTGCAACGTCAAGGCGTGGCCGGTGGCCGAGCGCTCCCGATCCGGACAGACTACTGTCACCTGGTGTCCGCCCATCTGAGCCAGCGCTGCCGCTAAACACCGCACCCCTGCCGCCTGGATGCCGTCATCGTTGCTAACGAGAATGTTCATCGGTGCCACTCCTCACCGCGTCCAAGCAACCCGGCTGCCCCTACTATGCTATCTGCTGCTGAGCCCACAGCCGGCCAGGAGCCAGGAAAAAATGAAGAGTGCGGCTTCTGTATGTTACCATTAGACGTAGCCTTATAAACAACATCCGTATAACCACGGTGTTGCTCCATAAATCTTGAGTGTCATTATGAAGCTAAGGTAAAGCTACTACCGAAGCTCCCTTCCTCTTGGTTTATCCTTCCGTTAGGGTCTGGCCTTTTCTTTACAAACTCTTTTGATGGCTCGATGGAGCGGAAGAGGCGGCAAAGTTCACCTAGTTACTCAATTGACAGGAAGCCTATCCCATGTCCCTAGTTTCCATCACATCGGCAGCGGAGGCTCAGGAATGGCGGGAGCTCTGCCAGTGGGCCGAGGAGCACTACCGCTGTCGCACTTTTCCCAAGGACGTGCGCATCCCCACCCGTCCGGGCCTGGTCTACATCCCCCAAGAAGGCGTGGTGCGCCTAGTTAGCCAAACGCCGGAGCGGCGGGAGGTTTTTGTCGGGTTTATCACGCCCGGCGTGCCCTTTGAGCTGAGCAACCCGGAGCGCTTTGAGCTAAAAGCTTGCACCCATGTCGATCGCACCACGGTAATGTGGTTTTACTGGCAGGATCTGGAGCAGTGGCCCTACTTGCACCAGAAAATTCAAGAAAGCTTCCGCCAGCAACTGCAACGCAAGCTGCTCTGGCTAGGCAACTTGGGCCAACGGCGTGCCATTGACCGCCTCAAGGGGTTCCTAACGCTGTTGATTGAAGAGTACGGGCAGCCCTGTGAGCAGGGGATGTACCTTCCCTGGACTCTGACCCACGCCCAGATTGGGGACGCCATTGGGGCTACGCGCGTAACGGTCACTCGCCTGCTGGGATCCCTGCGCTCGAAAGGGTTTGTGCAGGTGCTGGATCAAAACTTAATTTGCCTTCCCAACGGGGTGAAGCTGCAGTCCGTGCCCAAAAAGGCGGCTAGCGCCTAAGCTATGGGCCTGCAGCTCTACTACCGTGCCTGGGGCAAAGGGATCCCTTCCCTGCCCATCCTGCTGCTCCACGGCCATCCGGGCAATGCTGACTGCATGGAAGTCTTTGCCGAGGCGGTGGCGGGGATCCACCCCTGTGTGGCGCCGGATCTGCGCGGCTATGGGCGTTCGCAGGTACGGGATCCCTTTGAGATGGCAACTCACCTAGAGGACTTGCAGGAGCTGCTGGATTGCCTGGGCTGGCAGGAGTGTCTGGTGTTGGGCTGGTCGTTGGGTGGGATCCTGGCCCTGGAGTTGGCCTTGCGCCTGCCGCAGCGGGTCAAGGGCTTGGTTTTGGTAGCCAGCGCCGCCTGTCCTCGTAGCAACCATGCCCCCATCACCGTTGGGGATCAGCTTAACACCGGCATTGCTTCGCTGCTCAACTGGCTTTGGCCCGGCTGGAGTTGGAACATCGACACCTTTGGCCGCCGCTCTCTTTACCGCTACCTCATCCAGCAACACACCCCAACCGCCTATCGCTATCTGGCCCAGGCAGCTTTGCCTGCCTATCTGCACACCTCTCCCCAAGCCCGCCGCGCTTTGCGCACCGCCCTGCAACAGGGCTACAACCGTGAGGGGGAGCTGCAGCACCTGCGCCTACCTGTGTTGCTCCTGGCCGGCGAGCGGGATCGCCACATCACCGCCGCTAGCAGCTTGGCCACCGCCCGCCTTCTACCCCAGTGCACCTGCATTGTCTATCCCGATGTGGCCCACCTCTTCCCGTGGGAGATCCCTGAACAGGTAGGACGGGATCTGCGTCGCTGGCTTAGCGCTCAGGACTGGGACAAAGGGAGCTCTTCTAACCCACCCTCAGCGGAAGGAGCCGCAGCCTGAACCTGGGCCAGCTTGCGCAGCCGGGCAAAGGCTTCTTCCTCCAGCCGGATCTGCTGCTGCTGCTGTTCTTCCGGGGTGCGCAGGCGTTTTCCCAGCGGCTGTTGCAGCGTGCCCAAAAGTAAGGGCTCGGAGACCCCCGGTTCAGGGTGGATGACGGTGCGGGCCTGCAGGGTAAATACCGGCGAGCCGGTGGAGAAGCGACCGGAGGACGCCAAATCGCTGGCCGCCTGCTTCAGCGTGAGGATCAGGTGCTCTGGGGTGATGTCCGGGCTGACGGCGATGACCGCCCGCTCTGCCCCTTGGTCATAGACCGTGGTGTAGGGGGCAGCGCCGGGAATGCGGGAGCGAAAGATCGGCCCTAAACTGAGGGCAAAACAGCCCGCCGTCAAAACCAGGGTGAAGGCCGTGTAGCCCACCAGCGAAAACTTCCAAGGCCAGTTGCGGATCCAGGCCAGCAGGGTAAGCAGAGCCAGCAGACCCGCCACCCCCAGCCCCACCTGGGTGGCAGAGGCGAAGAAAGATTGCAAGGATCCATCCATCATTTACAGGGAGAAGGAGTTCGGACTCAGCAGTCTCATCTTAAGCAATCTGGCAATCCTCTCAACTGCTTGCTGGCTCTAGCCGGGAGGAGATAGGCTTGCGACTCCATCTGCCAAACCAGCTCTCGCTGATCCCAGAAGTGCCGGCAGCTCTGTGCCTTTTAGAACTGTTTTTTATGCTACTGAATGAGCATTGCTGGCAAGAAGAACGCTGAAAACAATGCGAAGGAAACGAACGACGGTATCAGCAAGATGGATATAATGCCAGCGAAGCGGCTTGAGAACTGCCGGCATGTCATCTTCAACCCTCTCTGATGGAGCGCGTTACAGCCTTGACTCTCCGGATCCCTCGGTAGCCTTGCAAACTGCGAAAGACTCACTATTTGCCCTGGGCAACCTCACCGCTGGGATCGTTAACGAATACCACGACGTAGTCAGCAACTCCGTGCTGCTGGAGAAGCTGGAGAACTTTCAGGTTGTCTACGAAGAGGCCAATGCCCGCCTACGGAAGCCCTCCTTCCGGATTGCCACCATTGGCACCACCTCTTCAGGTAAGTCCACCATTGTCAACGCTCTCATTGGTCGGAAAATCGCGCCTATCGAGGCCCAGGAGATGAGTGCCGGGATCCTACGGATTAGGCACGGCGAGCGGAGCAAGCTAGTTATCCACAATACAGAAGGAGCCACCTGGGAATGCGGCACCTGGGAAGACCTGAGGGACGAAGAGATCTACAGCAGGCTCAAGCTGACAATGGAGGCTTACCACCAAGAGCGGCGAAAGAAGAGGAAGAAGGAAGATAAA
>NZ_JANSJI010000130.1:0-1988 GCF_047462475.1 Synechococcus sp. H55.11 | reverse complement strand
TCTCTATTAAACCTGCCTGAGGGCTTACAGGTTGAGATTTATGACTTGCCTGGCCTGAACTCAGTCCAAGATAGAACAAGCCTCAGGATCATCCAAGAGCATGTCAGCAAGTGCTTTAGCCTTGTTGCACTGGATTACTCTCAGACAGATTGGCAAAGACGAGAAGCCCTCTTGAGAGAGCTAAAAGATGTTGTGGAGTTTCTCCGAGGTCAAACCAGCTTGATGATTTTCTTGCTCAATAGGGTTGACATGCGAAATCAAACCGACAACCCTCTAGAGCAAAGGATCGAGGAGCTGAGAGAGGAAATTAAGGAGATTCTGGATCTTCCAGAGCTGCCTTTTATCATTCCGCTCTCTGCTAAGGCGCTCTTCTATGCCCAATGTGCCTGGGGAGCCAACTCTTCCGAAGGATCGGATGTGGATCCCAGTACTAAACAATGGATGCTCAGCGCTCTTTTTGAAGACTGTGCTAATCTCATCAAGGCTTCTACAAGAGGTGATAGGGAGCTGAAGTCTTGGATAGCAGACCTTGAAAACAAAGTCGAGGAAGGGCAGGCAATATCTGACAATGACACTAGGCTCTTGCTTGGCTACATCCGAGAGTGGAGCGGCGGCAACTTGCTATGGAGAGCATTGCGAGAAAGGATTCAAGCAGACACTGCAAGAGTTGTTATTCTCCCGGCAGTGCTACAAGTGATCAACTCAGCTAGAGAGATTAGCAGTGCCCTAGATGTCATAATCAATACAAGACAAATTCAGACGCTAGAGGAAGTAGATAGGCAAAGAAAATATATTCAAGACAAACAAGAGCAATGCAAGGAAGCAATCAATCAAGTTGCCCAATCGTTTATCGATGACATTACAGGCTTACTCAACCAAGTTGCCAGTGCTAGTGGCACTCCTGAGTCCCTATCAAAGATTGAGGAGGAAGCCAGAAAGAAGGGCTGGCAGGGGTTTCCCGATTTTATTGACTTTGTGGACGAGCAAGTTAAAGATTTGATTAATAAAATCATTGCTCCAGTTCGAGATGCACTCAAGCAAGAAATTGGTGTTTATCCGCTAGAAGATTCTCTGAAAGAAGTGATCCCTGCTCACATTGCCAACCTCGTTGCTAGATCTTGCGACATGACACTCAGAACGTTGAGGGATTGTGAGTGTCAGGGAGACAGCCTGATTCTGAGAGTACCTGTTGAGGAGAAAACCAAAAAGCCTCATGAGAAGATAGAAAGAGCTGAGCGCGCTGTTTTAGCTCTCTACCAATCGGTTAGGGACGCTCTCGAACATAGGGCCGAGTTTCTGTTACAGGCGAAGGCTCAAACTTTTGAGAGATTTGCGAACTCATTGATCTCTCAGCTTATTGCAAACCTTATTGGAGCCGTTGAAGAAATCCTCACAGTCTCTGAGGAAGATAAGCTAGGGATCCAGGAATTGATTCAAACTGGCGTTAAGCTGAGAAGCGAGCCCTTGCGCCTTACGCAAGATGTCTTTCTCTTTAATAAAAGAGCAAAGATAGAGACTACAAAGAAGGACAAAACTACAATAGTCGAGGAGCCTAGATCTTGCTTTGGAGGCAAGGAGTACAAGATAGCTAAAGTTGGGACGGAGTTCTATCAACAGCTAACTGTGCCTAGCTTTGATAGGATGGCTGAGGAGTGGTCAAGAGGAGCAGATGCTGGTAAGCAAAAATTGTGGCAAGTTCTAAAAGAATGGATCATAGGTTACATGGAAGAACTAAGAGAGGCTACTCAAAAATTGGTTAGAAAAGCACTTGACCTTTCTATGGGCGAGCTAGATGAGCAAAGAAGGCGGATTGAAGAGAACTTTAACCAAGCAGTAGCTATAGCCGAAGATCTGGAGAATAGGAAGAATGCAATTGAAAGTTTTGTTCAATCTTTGTCTTGCTTAGGGAGTGGGAATGATGAGTGAGAACGACAAAGAGCAGGGAGAGCTTCTTGCTAAATTAGCTGCTGTAGGACTTGGAGCTATCG
>NZ_JANSJI010000129.1:0-24399 GCF_047462475.1 Synechococcus sp. H55.11 | reverse complement strand
GCTCCTTTGCGGATCTGATCCCCGCACAGCCACAGCTCTAGGGCTTTGGGCTCGGAGATGTCCTGGCGGATGCGGCCCACGGCCACTTCGTCTTTGCCGGCCACGTCGATGGGCATGGGGAAGCGGTTGCGTTCCCAATCTTCGATGAGCACCACCCCAGGAGCCTGGGCCAAGATTTGCCGAGCTTGTTCCACCGGGAAGGGCTGCTCGAACTCCAGGTTGAGGGCCTCGGCATGGGTGCGCAGCACCGGTACCCGCACGCAGGTAGCCGTCAGCCGTAGGTGGGGGGATCCCATAATTTTGCGGGATTCGTTGACCATCTTCATCTCTTCCTGGCAGTAGCCGTTTTCTTGCAGGGGGCTGTTGTGGAGGAAGAGGTTGAAGGCAATGGGATAGGGGAACACCTGCGGCTGCAACGGTTGGCCTTGCAGGTAGGCGCGGGTTTGCTCCTCTAGCTCCACCATGGCGCGGGCCCCGGCCCCGCTGGCGGACTGGTAGGTGGCAGCCACCACGCGGCGCAGCGGGATGTGGCGATGCAGCGGGTAGATGGCCACGCACATTAGGATGGTGGTGCAGTTGGGGTTGGCGAGGATCCCCTGGTGGCGAAAGGCTTCCTGGGGGTTGACCTCCGGCACCACCAGCGGGACATCGGGATCCAGGCGGAAGGCGCTGGAGTTGTCAATTAGCACTGCCCCTGCCTCGACGATGGTCTTGGCCCAAGTTTTGGAAACACTTGCCCCGGCAGAGGCCAACACCAGATCCAGACCCCGAAAGGACGCTTCTGCAACCGGCTCCACCGGGATCCGTTCTCCCTTGAAGGTCAAGTGGGTGCCCGCCGAGCGGGGCGAGGCCAACAGCTTCAGCTCTGCCACCGGAAAGCGGCGCTCTTCCAGCAGCTTTAGCAGCTCCATTCCTACGGCTCCTGTGGCCCCCAAGATGGCTACCCGTTGTTGCCGTCCCATGCTTTCTTGTCCTCAGGTCTTCCTAATTCTAGGGTTCAAGAGGTTCCTGTCATTGCGGCCAGAGCGGCCTGCACATCCGCCAGCTCAACTTGATCGGTCAGCTCCGCTTGGCCGATGCGGCGGGGCAGAACGAAGCGGATCCGCCCTTGCTTGACTTTTTTGTCTGCCTGCAGCGCCTGCAGCACCGCCTCCCAAGGGATCCCGGCGGGCCAGTGGCTGGGCAGCCCTGCCCTTTCGATAAGGCGTCGCTGCCGCTCGGCCTCAGTCGCGCTCCACCACCCCAGGCGACGGGCGATCTCCCCCGCAGCCACCATGCCGATGGCAACGGCCTCCCCGTGCAGGTAGCGGCGGTAGCCGGTAACGGCTTCCAGGGCATGGCCGAGGGTGTGGCCGTAGTTGAGGATGGCCCGCAGGCCCCCCTCTCGTTCGTCCTGTTGTACCACCCAGGCTTTGCACTCGGCACAGCGGCGCAGCAGATAGTGCAGGTCGGCGGGAGCAAAGTCGGCATAGCGGCTCAGCTTGGGCCGGTCTTGCAAAAACTCAAACAGGTCGGCAGCCTGGATGACGCCGTATTTGATCACTTCGGCTAGGGCTGAAGTAAACTCCCGCGGGGGCAGGGTCTGCAACACCGTTGGATCGATCCACACCAGGCGCGGCTGGTAGAAGGCCCCAATTAGGTTTTTCCCGCCGGGATGGTTGACGCCGGTCTTGCCGCCGATGGCCGCATCCACCATGGCCAAAAGCGAGGTGGGCACCTGCACCCAAGGGATCCCGCGCAGCCAGGTGGCGGCAGCAAACCCCACCATATCCCCGATTACCCCGCCTCCCAGGGCCACGAGGGTGGAAGAGCGCTCCAGGCCAAAGCTCAAGGCAGCATCGTAGATCTTGGCCACCGAGCGCAGGGTCTTGTAGCGCTCGCCGGCGGGCAACAGAAAAAGATGAGCGGCAAACCCGGCTTGTTGCAACCCTTGCATCAACTTTTCGGCAAAATGCTTGACAATACCCGGATGGCTCACCACCAGCACCTTGCCGGCTAGCCCCAAAGCTCGCATCTGGGATCCCAACTGGCTGAGGCTGTGGCCGCCGGAACCTGCGGGGGACTGGATGAGAATGTCGTAGGAGCCGTGGGGAAGCTTGACAGGGATCAGACAGGGATCCATAGGTGCTGCTGTTGGAAGGGTTGGGATCCAGTGTGGCATGGTCTTTCAGGCAGGTGCGGGTTATCCCTACAGTTATCTGCACTACAAAGTTGTATCTCTTGCTACGAAACGAGACCCAGTTCTATGATGGAGATGGCCAGGCAAGTCCAGATTCCTTCTGGCTCTCCGGTGCATCCCATTCATCCCACCTGTAGGTTAAGCCATGCCCACTTTACAAGCCACCCACTATGCGGTTGAGGCTATTCAGGAGGAAGCTCGTCGCCTCATCCGGGAGGGGGTTCTGCGCCGCTCTGAAGCCATTTCCCACCTGCAGCCTTTTTTCCCACAGCGGGAGTGGCAGGCAATTGCCCAGGAGTTGGAGCTGCAAGACTACTGCCCCTCGGATCCCCTCTGCGATTTAATCGGCGATTGCGAGGAATGGGGCGAAGACTAATCTCGCTCTGCTGAGGATATCCAGCAGGCAGCGTCGGCGGCTCGCCGGCGCTTCGCTTTTTATCCGGTATTTTTTCTCTCTCCAATCTGTTGGCGGTCGAGCTGGATGAACTATAGTCAGTAATTAAACATCCTGTTTCTCCGGGTTCACATGGGTCAGACTGCTGTCCTTGCCACCTCAGATAGAGGTCTTGACCTAAACAGCCTCGACTTTGAGGTGCCGGGATGGCTGCGCGCTTTGCTTTCCGGTGCTGAGGATCCCGGCGATGGGCTGCGGCCCTACACGGCTGAAGAAGCCGATCTGCTGCGCCGTGCCTTTGAGTTTTCCTATTGTTTGCATCAGGGCCAAAAACGCAAATCAGGGGATCCCTACATTGCCCATCCAGTAGCCGTGGCTACGCTCCTGCGAGAGCTGGGGGGAGATGCGGTGACGGTGGCAGCGGGCCTTTTGCACGATGTTGTCGAAGATACAGAGGTCACCCTAGAGGCGCTGGAAGCCGAATTCGGCTCAGAAGTTCGCCTACTGGTAGAGGGAGTTACCAAACTTTCTAAGTTCAATTTCTCCAGCAAAACCGAGCAGCAGGCCGAAAATTTCCGCCGCATGTTTGTGGCCATGGCCAAAGACATTCGAGTCATCGTGGTCAAGCTGGCGGATCGCTTACACAACATGCGCACGCTGCAGTACCTCTCCCCCAGCAAGCAACGGCAAATTGCGGCCGAAACGATGGAAATTTTTGCCCCTCTGGCCAACCGACTGGGGATCTGGCATTTCAAGTGGGAGCTGGAGGATCTGGCTTTTAAGTATTTGGATTACGAAGCCTACCGAAAGATCCAGGAATTGGTCAACGCCAAGCGCGCTGAGCGAGAGGCGGAGATCCAAGCTTTTATCGAAGAGCTGCGTCAAAACCTCATCCAAGCGGGGCTGGAACATTTTGAGATCAGCGGGCGGCCCAAACATCTGTACAGCATCTACCGCAAGATGCAGCAGCAGCGCAAAGAATTTCACGAGATTTACGATCTCTCGGCAGTGCGGGTAATCGTGCAGACCAACAGCGAGTGCTATCGGGTGCTGGCGGTCGTTCACAACTGCTTCCGCCCTATCCCTGGGCGCTTCAAAGACTACATTGGCTTGCCCAAGGCCAATCGCTACCAATCTTTGCATACGGCGGTGATCGGCCCGCAGGGAAGACCGGTGGAGGTGCAGATCCGCACCGAAGAGATGCACCGCGTGGCCGAGTACGGGATCGCCGCCCACTGGAAGTACAAGGAGGCTGGCAGCACCACCGTTAGGCCGGACGAGGAGCGCTTTACCTGGCTGCGGCAGCTACTGGAGTGGCAAAACGACCTCAAAGACGACAAAGAGTATCTGGAGACCATTCGCGAGAACTTGTTTGAGAGCGAGGTTTACGTTTTCACGCCCAAAGGGGATTTGCTGGCTTTGCCGCAGGGATCCTGTCCGGTGGACTTCGCCTATCGCATCCACTCCGAAGTTGGGGATCACTGTGCGGGGGCGCGGGTCAACAACAAGATCGTGCCTTTGGATACCCGCCTGCGCAATGGGGATATTGTGCAGATCATCACGCACAAAAATGCCCATCCCAGCTTGGACTGGATCAATTTCGTTGCCACCAGCTCGGCCCGCAATCGCATTCGCCAATGGTTTAAGCGCTCGAATCGCGAGCAAAACATCGCCCGGGGTCGGCATTTGCTGGAGCGGGAGCTGGGCAAAACGGGCTTTGATGCCCTGCTCAAATCCGAGCGGATGCAAAAGGTGGCCGAGAAGCTCAACTACGCCAGCGTAGAGGATTTGTTGGCGGCTCTCGGCTATGGCGAGACAACCCCCACGCTGGTGCTCCATCGGCTACAGGAGGTCAGCAAACCGGCAGTCTCTCCCCCCACAGAGGCAGGAGCGATCGAGGGATCCAAGCTGTTGTTGCCGCGGCCTGGGGCGGCTTCTGGCTCCCGCAAATCCCAGTCCCCCATTTTGGGGGTGGAGGGCCTGAAACACCAGTTGGCCAAGTGTTGTAACCCGCTGCCCGGGGATCCGATCTTGGGCGTGGTCACCCGCTTCAAAGGCATTAGCATCCATCATCGGGACTGCCCGCGGGTGGCCCAGGTTTCGGGAGAACGCTTGGTGCCGGTGCGCTGGAATGAAGAGCAACTGCAGCAAAATGCTCAGATTTACCCGGTAGAACTGCATCTGGAAGTCATCGACCGCGTCGGGGTGTTGCGGGATATCCTGTCCCGCCTGTCGGATCAGAGCATCAATGTTCGCAACGCCAAGGTACAAACTTTTGCCAACCGCACTGCCCTAATCGATCTCTGTATCGATGTGCGCGACAAAAAGCAACTGACCCAAATTCAGAATCAACTGCGCCAGCTTTCTGACGTGCTCGTGCTGCGCTCCCGCCATTACCAGAATGGATCCCGTTGACCTACACCTGACCCTCCGCTGCTACGGGTTCTTGACGCCATCCCCTCGCAACTGGATCCCCTGCTCTGGGTCAGGTGTTGTCCCGCCCCGATCCCTACCGCCTTCAGTCTTGGCTGTCCTGCCAAGAGTACCTGCAAGCTCACCGGCAGCCAAGCAGAGCCGATCAAGCCAAAAGGCAAGATCCAGGCTCTCTTCGCCAGCCTGTGGAAAAGCTGTGGAAATCCAGCGAAGCCTGCCCAAGCTCCGGTGGAGTCCCCAGCCATATTTAGGGGGAGGACTCACTACGTTAGGGGATCTCACGCTGATCGTGTGTTAAGTTTTATGAATTTGTCAGGAAATAGCAACATTTGCATCCCTTCAGCCTGTGGAAAACCTGTGGAAAAACCCCAAAAACCTGTGGAAAACCTGTGGAAAAACCCCCCAAGTTATTAACAGGTATAAATACCCTGTGGAAAAACGGCCAAGTTATCCACAGTTTTTCCACAGGTGGGGAATAAGCTCAAAGGCTGATGGCGCAAGGGGTTGGCGATCACTTTCCACAGTTTCCACAGCCCCTACTACTACTAGATCAAAAAATTAAATTAGATAGGGATCGTGGTTTCTAGCTTGATCCCGCGCGCGCGAGAAAATTTTTTTTGCAAAACTCGTCTTGGCAAGGCAGGATCCGATCGGGGCAGTCGGTGTAGGATGTGCCTGTGCAGCCCTCAAGTGCTCCCCATGGTGCAAGCTCAACGTCCTGTGGATCGAGAACTGGAAACCGAGTCGTTCGCGCTGGCCCGGCGCAGCGGCAAGGCTGGCGGCCCCTATGGTGGGGAGAGCCGCTTTGATGAGGCTGCCGACCTGTCCCAAAATGGCTTCAGCTTTACCTGTGAGCAAGCCGATCTCAGCCACCACCTCGCTTCCGTTGGACGAGCCGTTGCCAGCCGCCCTGCCCTGCCGGTTTTGGCCAATGTCTTGGTGGAGGCGAGCGGGGAAACTCAACGGGTTGCCCTGACCGCCTTTGACTTGAACTTGTGTATTCGCAGCGAGTTCGAGGCGCAGGTGAAGGGATCCGGTCGCATCACTCTGCCTGCCAAGTTGCTCGGCGATATCGTCAGCCGTCTGCCCAGCGGCCCGATGAGTCTTAGGGTGAGCAACCAAGCCCAGGAGGGTGCCCCTGTGATTCTCACGTCGGCAGCCGGCCAGTACCAAGTGCGGGGCATGTCGGCTGAAGAATACCCCACCTTGCCGGAGATACCGCTTCGTGCCGCCGCTGCGGATGGCGATCTGGCGGGGCAGGAAGGCGCAGCAGCTCAGGCCCTGGAGCTGCCCATCGAGAGCCTGTTGCAAGGGATCGGCCAAACCCTCTTTGCGGCCTCTGGGGATGAGACCAAGCAGGTGCTTACGGGGGTTCATGTCAAGCTCTTGGCGGGGGATCCCCCTTGCTTAGAGTTTGCGGCCACCGACGGGCATCGTCTGGCCATGGTGCAGGTGGAGGCAGACGGGATCCCGGTGGTGGCCAACCTGGGGTTGGATTTCACCATCCCTGCTCGTACTTTGCGAGAGTTGGAGCGCATCCTCGCCGCACAGACTGCGACATCGACGGTGGAATTGCGGTTTGACCGATCCCAGGTGCAATTTGTTCTGCCCCCCGGCGCCCAGTGCCAACAGCGGATCACCAGCCGCCTGTTGGAAGGCCAATATCCCGACTACAATCGCCTGATCCCGCGGCAGTTTGAGCGGCATGTGACCCTGGAGCGTCGGCCTTTGATCGAGTCCTTGGAGCGGGTGGGGGTGCTGGCTGCCCAGCGGAACGACATCATCAAGTTCAGCCTTTCTGAGGCAACCCAAACCCTACGCATCAGCACCGAGGCGCCCGATGTGGGCAGTGGCGAGGAATCTCTGCCGGTACAGATGTCCGGCCCTGACCTGGAGCTGGCTTTTAATGTGCGCTACCTGCTGGACGCCCTTAAGGTGTTTCAGACCCAGCAGGTGAGCCTGGAGCTGAACGGCGCCACCCAGCCGGCCATCTGGAAGCCGATTGGAGCGACGCGCCTCTGCTATTTGGTCATGCCGGTTCAACTGCGGGCTACCTAGCCCACCCAAGCCCGACCCAAGTCGAAGATTGGCCCCAGCGGCTAAACCAGGTAGATGCCGACACAGCTCAAACAAAGCGGTGGGTAAACTCTTGGATCAAGTCCACCCGCCCTTTGCGCAAAACGGCCGGATCCAGGCGCTCGGTCGTGTTGCAGGTCATCAACACCACCAGCCTCTGCCTGCAGTCGAGATAATCGGGATCGAGCACGCTTTGGTGAAGGGTGCCATCCAGCAGGCTGAGGACGCGTTCGGTTTTGGTGCTCTGCTGGGCCACCTCGCTGGCTCGGTCTTGGGCGAGGTTATCGGCTTCGTTGATGATCAAGCAGACCCGCTCCAGGTAGGGGGGCGCGATGAACTCCTGTACGGCTTCGTGATCCAAGATAAACACCACATAGCCCAGGGGCACCAGCAGCTCGTGGGCCACCGCTTGCGTCCAGGCCGTTTTACCTGTACCTGGGAGCCCGTGCACCAAGACCGCCAATCGCTCCTGCTGTAGAATCTGCTGTTGAACTTGATCGGTAAAGGCCTGAATTTCAGCGGGAAAAGAACTGATTGGATAGGGGCTGTAGACTTGCCCGATCCGGCTTTGGTAGCCGCTCACCATCACCGCCAGATTGTAAGTAACCTTGCGAATTAAGGGCCTGAGATCCACGCCCAGCAGGGTGTAGCGGCGACGGTTGTGATAGGCGGTCTGAACTTGCAGCCAAATCTGGTGCTCTGGCCAGAAGGCATAGGTGGTGCCCGGGCTGCTGATTTCCTCCCAACTGCTGAAACGCTCGACCGGATAGTAGAAGTAGCGCTCCATATAGAATTGCACGATCTGCGCCGGTCGCCCCAGATGCGCCAAAACTCTGAGAACGGTCATTTCCTGCAGGCGCCTTAAAACGTAATCGATGGGAATTTGATCGCGGCTCACCTGCTGCCGAATCGGCGTCTCCGTGGAGAGCTGATCTTGAAATACTGTATAGTCGGGGCCGGGCAGAGGTGGGGTGATGCTATTCCAAAACTCTTCGATCTCGTAACGGGTATTCTCTGAAAATAAGTTGAGAAAGTTGGCCAGCGGGCTGTACTCTCTACGTCCTACTGCATTGGCAACATCGCTGCACACATCCAAAAATTTCTCGGCCAACGCCCAGGGATCCCGCATCGCCAGTTGCCAGAAATACTCGGCATCGAAATGGCGGTACAGGGGCTTCCACCCAGATTGCAGTAGGTTGTAGCTGTTGGCCTGCCGGTAGCCGGGGTAGTAGTCTTCGTAATCGTTATCCATGCAGGGTTAGGGTCTGAGAAGAGGGGAAACCAATAGGAGGTGCTAGGGTGTGGACACCTGACGCTCTTCAGCCCAGCACTGGGATCCCAAGAAAGAGGGTAAGACGTGTATGCCGGCTTGCGTCCCCGGCCCGGAGACAACAGCCCCACCGTTTTCCGGTGCCGGCTCAGGCCCAAGGGTAGGGATCCCCAGATCCTGTTGGAAAAGGATATCCAAATTAGGTAGAGAGGGCTTCCAAATCGTTGCTGCAGGCTGCAGAGGTGGGATGGGCTCGGAGAGCAGCTTGGGCGTTGCGGCGCAGCCGGTGGGCCTTGAGGCGGCGCAGGGCAGAGGCGGGGAAGCGGCGGTCGAACTCCTCGTCGCCGAGCCGCGCCAGTTCTTGGAGATCGGGGGCAACGTTCCAAGGGTAAGGCTGAAAATCCGGGATCCGGCTGGGGCGGGCAAAGCGCTGGTTCCAAGGGCAGACCTCTTGGCAGATGTCGCAGCCGGCCACCCAATTGTGCAGGTTCTGGGCAATTTCGGCAGGGATCCGCTCAGCATGGCTCTCTAAGGTGTGGTAGGCAATGCAGCGGCGGGAATCCACCACCCCTGGGCTGACGATGGCCTGGGTGGGGCAGGCTTCCAGGCAGCGGCTGCAGGTGCCGCAGTGGGCAGTATGGGGACGGTCGGGAAGCAGGGGGAGAGTTGTCAAGATCACCCCCAGGAAAACCCAGGAGCCGTACTCGCGGGTGAGCAAGAGGCCGTTTTTGCCGATCCAGCCCAAGCCCGCCCGCATGGCCCAGGGCTTTTCCGCCACCGGGCCGGTATCCACATAGAATCGGCCTCGATAATCCGGGAACTGAGTTTGCATCCAGAGGTGGAGCTGCTTCAGCCGCCGCCCCAGCACGCGGTGGTAGTCCCGCCCCCAGGCATAGCGGGATATCTTGCCTTTGGCTGGATCCCGACTGTGGCAGATGGGGGTGTAGTAGTTGAGGGCCACACAGACCAGAGATTGCACCCCCGGCAGCACCCGCTCTGGATCCATTCGCCGGGGATCGGCCATCCAGGCCATGTCGGCGGCCATGCCCGCCGCCAGCCAGGCCCGCAAGCCCGCCAAGTCAGGGGGATCCGCCGCGCTGGCGATGCCGACTTTGTCAAAGCCCAGCGCCAGCGCCTGCTGCTTCACCTGCTCGGTAGCTCTGGCCCAGTCGGCTGTTGCTCCCACGGTCGGCCCCGGCAACTCTAGGGCTATTCTGGCAGACCCATCACCTGGCGGTAGCGGGCCTCCAGTTGTGCTGCCTGCTGCGAGCGACGGAAGGGATCCCAGTGGCTGTGCTCGAACAGCTCCTGCCGCAACTGGGCCACGTCCACCGTCGTTACCTCGCCGTTGGCCACCACCCGTTTCCCTCTAACCCAGACGCTGTGCACCACCTGGGTGGGCCGGCCCAGCACCAGCAGCCCGATGGGATCGGTACGGGGCAACAGCGACAGTTGGGTGAGATCGTAAAGCACCAGATCCGCCTGCTTGCCCACCTCCAGGGATCCCAGCTTCTCTCCCAGCCCTAGGCCAATGGCCCCACCGCGGGAGGCCATCTCG
Organism: Synechococcus sp. H55.11; assembly: GCF_047462475.1. Classification (NCBI taxonomy): domain Bacteria; kingdom Bacillati; phylum Cyanobacteriota; class Cyanophyceae; order Synechococcales; family Synechococcaceae; genus Synechococcus; species Synechococcus sp. H55.11. Next base: position 14,489 of record NZ_JANSJI010000129.1, on the reverse strand, counting down.
ACGCTCTCCCGGGGCGAGATCCAGTGGCGGTAGTCGGGATCCGTGATGTTGTGCAGGATGGTGCCGATTTTAATGGCCTCCAAGAGATCCTGGGAGTCATTGCTGGCGGATCCATCGCAGCCAAAGGCCACATTCACCCCCGCCCGCCGGTACTTGAGGATGGGGGCGATGCCGCTGCCCAGGCGCAGGTTGCTCAAGGGGTTGTGGACAACCGTAGAGCCGGTGCGGGCCAAGATCTCGATATCGGCATCGGTAAGCCAGACGCAGTGGGCCAGCGAGGTTCTCCGGTCTAGGTAGCCCAAGCGCTCCAGGTGCTCGACTGCGCTGCAGCCGTACTTTTCCTGGGCCAACCTCTGCTGGGCGCGGGTTTCCAGCAGGTGGGCATGGCGGGGGAGGTCATACTTCTGGCTCAACTCCGCGCAGCCCTCAAACAGCTTGTCAGAACAGAGTTGGATGCCGGTGGGGGCCACCATCAGGGTGATGCCCTCTTCCGGGCGGTGGTACTTCTCAACCGCCTCTTCCACCAGGGCCAGCACCTCTGAGGTGCTCAGGGGATAGGCTGCCGCCCCGCCAGCGAAGGATGAACCGCCGGGCAGGCAGGTGGAGAGGGCCTGATCCTGAAGCAGGGGACCGATGAAGGCGCGGATCCCGACTTCTCGGTAGGCCCGCACCGCCGCCTCGAGGGTGGCCAACTCTTGGCCGGGGATGAGGATGAGATGATCCACTACCGTCGTGCCGCCGCTGAGCAGGGTCTCTACTGCCGTCGCCAGGGCGCTGAGATAGATCTTTTCCGGATCCGGCGGCGCGTACTCGTGCAGTTGTGCCAGCCACAGCTCCAGCGGGTAGGGCGGGATGATCCCTCTTTGCCACAGCTCGGAAGAGTGGGTGTGGGCATTGACAAAGCCCGGCAGCAAGATTTGGTTGCCGGCCTCCAGTTCTAGGCTGTCTGCGCCCGTTGCGGGTAGCCCTTTATCGATAGCAGCAATCCGTTCCCCCTCGATGCGCACATCTGTGGTTTCGTAGCCTGTGCCGGTGGGGATCAACGCATTGCGTAGGATACAGCTCATGCCCAAGATCCAAAATGACCGCCTGTCACCCTAGCGTGTTGTAGTTGGCCGTGCCAAGGCAAAAAATAGGGAAACTCCATCCAGAAAGCCTCAACCTGCTCAGCCGGCTTGCCATGGTGGGAGAAGCAGAGTGGCACTGCTGCCGCCCACTGGGGTGAATTCAGGGATCCATCGGCAATAGAGCTATTTTTTCTTCTTGCTGGAGCCTTTTTTGGCTGGCTTGCTCTCGGCAACCGGTTCAGGAACAACCACCTCAGCAGTAGGCTCGGCAGCAGCTTGGTCAGCGACAGGTTCTGCCCCTTGCGCTGGCTCTGCCGGCTTGAGACCGGCCTGAGCAGCCACTTCAGCGGCAAAATCCGCTTCCTGTTTCTCGATCCCTTCTCCCAAGACAAAGCGCACGAAGCGCCGCACCCGGATGTTTTCCCCTAGCTTGGCAATGTGCTGCTTCACCAGTTCCTCTACGGTAATCGAGGAATCTTTAATAAAGGGCTGATCCAGCAGAGACAACTCCTTCAGGCGCTTCTCGATGCGGCCCTGCACGATCTTCTCGCGTATGTTCTCCGGCTTGTTGGCCAGATCCTCTTTGCCCATTTCGATGGCTTTTTCCCGCTCCACCACCTCGGCAGGGATCTGGTCAACGCTGACGTACTCTACGTTTTGGCAGGCGGCAATTTGCTTGGCGATGTCTTGCACCAGTTTCTTAAAATCTTCGTTGCGGGCCACAAAATCCGTCTCGCAGTTCACCTCTACGAGCACACCAATCCGATTGCCGAAGTGGATGTAGCTATCGACTACTCCCTCTGCCGCGACGCGACCGGCCTTTTTGGCTGCCCCCGCCAACCCTTTCTGTCGCAGCCAGGTGATGGCTTTGTCCATGTCGCCCCCCGACTCTTCCAGGGCTTTTTTGCAGTCCATCATGCCTGCGCCCGTCTTTTCGCGCAGCTCTTTGACCAGCTTGGCGTCAACTTTGGCATCAATACTCATGAGGGTTCCTCGAATGAAAGAACGAGAAGGACGTGGCCGAATGGGAGTGAGAACGAGTAAGCTTGGGCAAAATTGTAAGCCTAGATTCAAGAATACGAGCTTCTGGAGAGAAGACGGGCAGGGAAACGCCCAGAGCGCATGGGATCCCTGCCCCTGCTCTAGTCTTCGTCAGTTTCTCCTTCTTCGTCCTCTGCATCCTCCAGAGTGTCGTCGTCCAGATCCATAGCCCCTTCGTACTCGTACTCATCCTCTTCGACAGTGTCGAGCTGCCCATGCCGCCCTTCGTAGATGGCGTCGGCCAGCTTGCCTACAATCAGCTTAATCGCTCGAATGGCATCGTCGTTAGAGGGGATAAAGATGTCGCTGAGGTCGGGGTCACAGTTGGTGTCCAGCAGAGAGATGATGGGAATGTTAAGCTTGATACACTCCTGAATGGCGTTGGCTTCTCGCCGCTGATCGACAATGATCACCGCATCGGGGAGCTTGCGCATGGTTTTAATGCCGCCCAAGTACTTTTCCAGCCTGGCCAACTCTCGCCGCAGACGGCTGGCCTCTTGTTTGGGCAGGCGATCCAAAAGACCACTGCTTTCCATCTCCTCAATTTCTTTGAGGCGGTCAATGCGGGTTTTGATGGTGGCCCAGTTGGTGAGCATACCCCCCAGCCAGCGCTGGTTGACGTAGTAGCTGCCACAGCGACGAGCTTCTTGAGCGACGATCCCAGCAGCTTGCCGTTTGGTGCCGACGAACAGGAAGCGCCAACCCCTGTCGGCAGCATCCCGCACATACTCGTAGGCTTCGTTCAGATAACGGGCCGTCTGCACCAAATCGATAATGTGGATGCCGTTCCGTTCGGTAAAGATGTAGGGCCGCATCTTCGGGTTCCAACGGCTGGCCTTGTGCCCAAAGTGAACCCCCGCCTCCAACAGTTGAGGCAAACTGACTACGCTCATGAGTTTTTCATCTCCTACGGGTTAGCCTCCGCCCGAACGGATCCCAGCTACGGCCTTCCTGACGGTTCCTGCACATTCACTCCCAGAGCGCTCTGCCCCAATTGGCGAGGAACTCCGGTGCTGTTGCAGCAAACCGCAAAAAGGCTGTAAGGACACCCGGTGGTTCAGGCGTGTGTTTTTTAGCAGCCTAACCAAGCTAGCATGGTTTCCGCAGGATCCCACAGCTTGGGGTTAACTCTGGCCGCGATCCAATGCTAGACTAACTAGGCGCTTCCTGAACTTCCACCTGTTCAGTGCGTCGGGGCGTAGCGCAGCTTGGTAGCGCACCACTTTGGGGTAGTGGGGGTCGTGGGTTCAAATCCCGCCGCTCCGATCAGCTGTTGTCGTTCCAGCGGCCCAGACAGTCAGGATCCCTGGACACGTTGGCTCTGAGATAGCCGCTTCACCTCGGCTCCAGAGAGCAGGCGATGGGCTTCTTGCAACAAGGCCGGGATCCGGTCGCGGTGGGGGCTGTGGATGAGACAGGGCCGTAGGGCCTCCGCATCCACTTGGTCTGCCCGTTGGCCGGGGAGCCAACTGCCGGCATTGCCCAACAGGTTGTAACGGCTTTTGGCATAGTCCACCAAGTCATAGGCCAAGGCCAAATTGCGCAACAGCAGAATAAATGGGATATTCACCTGTCCAGGGGTTTGGTCGTAGCGAGGCAGGCCCTGGTGCCAAGTTTTGGCGTAGTGTTCTCCCACCTGCTCGATCAAAGCTTGCTCTAGGCGGGCCAGGATCGGTGGCAACAGCTCATCAGCCCGATCCAACAGCTCCACCGCCCGCAGGTGCTCATCAAAATCGCTGGGTCGAGCTGCTCCAATGCTGAGGGTGTGAACCTGGGGATGGGACAGGCAGAACAGGTCGTTGAAGACCATTGGGCTGAGAGGTTGGCACAACTGCACCAGCTTGGCGGGCGGATCGTAAAGCTTGCCCCCTTTGTCTGAGGGGCTGATGATGAATACCCCCATGTCTTGCCGGGCGGCAGCCTCAATGGCTGGCCAGTTGGTCTGGTTGACAAAATACCAGTGCAGGTTGACGTAATCAAAGCCCCCCGACTGGATGGCTTCCACAATCAACTCCGTCGGCCCATGGGTGGAGAAGCCGACGAAACGCACCCGCCCCTGTCGCACCAGACGCTGACACACCTCCAGGCACCCTCCTGGACGCAGGCTGTGCTCCAAATCTTCCCAGGTGTTCAATCCGTGGATGGCCAGCAGATCCACATGGTCGAGGTTCAGGTAGCTCATCGATTGTTCGAACTTGGCCAGGAACTGCTTCGGATCGGCGCTGGGGCCAATTTTTGTTTGCACGATCAGATCTTGCCGGGGGAAAAGCGGCAAAATGCGGCCCAACTGCATCTCAGAGGTGCCGTAGCCGCGGGCAGTTTCGATGTGGTTGATGCCCACTTCCAGGGCCCGGCGGATCGTCGCTTCCAGGTTCTGCTGGCTTGCTGCTGGGATCCCTGACCAAGGAGTGTCTTGCCAACTGTGCTGATAACGCATGCCGCCACAGCTCAGTACAGGCATAGACAGCTCGGTACGCCCAAATCTGCGATACTGCATGATTTTTCCCTTCGACTGGCCCCATTTTAGTAACCTTCAACGACCGGGCAGGACGGGCGCCGGAACTGGTGGAAGACCCGCCAACTCTCTCAGGCGAAGAGGTGCTACCTTCGCCCTCTAGGGGAGGGAAGAGCGACGGAACGAACCGTTTCATTGCCATTTGAAACGACTGTAGTTCAAATCAAAGGCACGCCATCCATCAACGGCCTGCTCCTGCTGGCGAGATGGGCCTTTCGCGCAATTCTGGCCAGACTGGGCCTCTTGCAAAAGCTGCAAGTAGAAAGTCCGTCGTTCCCAATCCAGATCTCGGAGCCCGCAGCCCGGCTCTCGATCGTGCAGGCAATCGCGAAACTGACAGGTGCCCAAGCGATCCCTGACTTCTGGAAAGCACCGTATCAGTTGCAAAGGATGAACCGGCGGGATCCCTTCGCCGGCATTGAATCCGGGCGAATCGGCGATCCAACCGCCTTCTGGCAAGGGAAACAGCTCCACATGGCGGGTGGTGTGCCGACCCTGACGCAAGCGCCTGGAGACGGCCTGAGTAGCCAGCCGAACGTCTGGCAACAGCCGATTGAGCAGACTGGATTTGCCCACTCCGGAAGGGCCTACTACCACCGAGATCTGATCTCGACAACACCGTTGCAACTGGGGGATCCCAGCTTGGGTGTGGGCGCTCACCAGCAAAGGCTCATATCCCCACCTCTGCAGGCGATCCACCCAAGTTGCCGCCACCCCCGGATCCACGCGGTCGCATTTGTTCAACACCACTTGAACCCGCAGTTGGCTGGCCTCAGCCTGCACCAGCAGACGGCTGAGGGCGTTGGGCTCGGGATCCGGCTCGGCCAGGGCCACCACCACCAGAACTTGGGTCACATTGGCAATAGCCGGTCGAGGGAGTTGAGTGCGCCGCGGCCAGATCGCCTCGATCACCCCTCGCTCCGGCCAGAGAGAGTCGGCAGCCGGCGGCAAGCCCACCTCTACCCAGTCTCCCACCATCACCGATTGCCCCATTTTTTTGAGCTTGGCCCGAGCTGTGCAGAGGAGCTCCGCCGGCATGGGCTTTTGGGCCGGGAACTGAGCTGGGATCTCCGGAAAAAGGGCGGCCAAGGCCGGATCAATGCGCACACGGTAAAAGTTGGCCTGCGCCGCTCGCACCCAGCCGGTATAGGTGGATCCCTGCTCCCCCTCTTGGGCAGCCTGTCCCGATCCCTTCCGGCTCAGGTGGCTCATGTCAAGTCCCCGCGGCGCACCCAGAGGATGTGATGCCCCTCAGGCGTAGCTTGTTGCCCCTCGATCCGATGCCCGGCCATCGCCAGGCTGTTGGGCACTTGCTCCAGGGGTTCTCCTGCATCCAGCCACAGCTCCAACAGCTCTCCAGGGGCCATGCGTTCCAGCCGCAGCTTCGCCCGTACGTAGTTGAGGGGGCAAGGGATCCCGCGCTGGTCAAGGACGAGCTTGACCTCTTGCAATGAAACAGCCTCTGGCGTCATTCTTCCTCACGCTCCCGGTTGCCGGGCATCTGGGCCAGCCCGCGCAACAACCCGCCCAAGAAACCATCCCGCTTGTTGATGCGTTCTCCGTGCAGCTCAGCCAAGCGCAGCAGCAATTCCCGCTCTTCTGAGCTAATGCGGGTGGGAATTTCCACCACCAGGGTGATTTTGTGGTCGCCCCGCGACATTGGGTTGCCGATGCGAGGCACCCCCTTACCTTCCAGGGTCAGCACCGTGCCCGGCTGGGATCCGGCGGGAATGGTCAGCTCCACCTCTTCCTCCAAGCCAGCCTTTGAGTCCACGGTGGGCACCGAGACTTTGGCCCCCAAAATGGCCTGCAGATAGCTCACCCGCACCTCCGAGAGGATGGTCAGGCCATCGCGCTGAAAGTCCGGATCCGGCTCCACAAACAGGTAGACGTAGAGATCTCCGGGCGGGCCACCGCGCCGACCGGCATCGCCTTCTCCGGAAACCCGCAAGCGGGTGCCACTGTCCACGCCGGCGGGGATGTTGATGCGCAGTTTCTTCGTGGTTTGGGCCAGGCCCTCGCCATTGCAGTTGTAGCAGGGCTCCTCCAACACCTGACCACTGCCACCACAGGTGGGACAAACCGAGACTTGGGTAAAGTTGCCAAACGGGGTGCGGGTGGCCCGCCGCACCTGACCAGCGCCACCACAGGTGGGACAGATTTTGACCTCCGTGCCGGGCTTGGCGCCACTGCCCCCGCAGACATTGCAGACTTCTAGGTGGCTGATGCGAATTTGCTTTTCGCCCCCGAAGATGGCCTCAAGAAACTCCAATTTCAGGTCAAAGCGCAGATCATCCCCCCGTACCGGCCCATTGCGGCTGCGGCCATAGCCGGCTCCCACCCCCGCAAAGTTGGTGAAAAAGCTCTCGAAAATATCGGCAAAGCCACCCATCCCCGCAAAATCCTGGAATCCGCTCGCTGCCGCGGCGGCCCCTCCCAAGCCCGCCTCTCCAAAGCGGTCGTAGCGGGCTTTCAGCTCGCTGTCGGAGAGCACCTCATAGGCACGGTTGATCTCCTTGAAGCGCTCCTCCGCACCTGGCTCTTTGTTGACATCCGGGTGGTACTTGCGAGCCAATCGTCGATAGGCGCGCTTGATCTCCTCTTTGGAGCTGTCGCGGCTAACCCCCAAGATTTCGTAGTAGTCACGAGCCATAGAAGCGCTTCAGAAAAAATTAAAGATGCAAAGATCAAACATGCTTGAGACACAACTTGTCGGGCAACACAACCAAAGCAAGCCTACAAGCCACCGAGGCCAAAGAAGAGCTGTCTCCGAGAATCCCTAGCGAGCTCCGTAGATCTCGCCACCCATCTCCAGAAGAACAGCCCGCAGCTCTTCCATTGCGTTCCGTAAAGTTGCTAAGTCTACGTTATCATTTGCCAGCAATGCCCTCAATCTGCCCGCCACCTGAGCCCCCCGCTGGATTCGAGCTTCGCTGAGGCGATTGCCGTGCTCCTGCAGGGTTTTGTCGTAGTTGTAGAGCAGGCTGTCCGACTGGTTACGGGCTTCCACCAACTGCCGCCGGCGTTGATCTTCTTCGGCATAGGCTTCCGCTTCTCGGCGCATCCGCTCGATCTCGCTGCTGCTCAAGCCGCCGTTGTTGGTGATCTTGACGCTTTGCTCGATTCCCGTCCCCTTTTCACGAGCTGAGACTTTCAAGATCCCGTTGGCATCGATGTCAAACGAGACTTCGATCTGGGGCACCCCACGGGGAGCCGGCGGGATCCCGGTCAGTTGAAAGCGGCCCAAGGTCTTGTTGTCTTTGGCCATGGCCCGCTCCCCCTGCAGGACGTGAATCTCCACCACGCTCTGGCCATCGGTGGCGGTGGAGAAAATTTGGGTTTTGCTGGTGGGGACGGTGGTGTTGCGCTCGATGATGCGGGTGAAGACGCCCCCCAGCGTTTCCACCCCAATCGAGAGGGGGATCACATCCAGCAGCAGCAGATCTTTCACCTCTCCTCCCATCACCCCTGCCTGGATGGCGGCGCCAAGGGCCACTGCCTCGTCCGGGTTGACGGAGCGATCCGGGTTTTTTTTGAAGATCTGCCGAATCTTCTCCTGAACGGCGGGAATGCGAGTAGAGCCACCCACCAGGAGCACACGGTCGATATCCTCAGGGGAGAGGCCGGCATCCCGCAGCGCCTGTTCTGTAGGCTCGACAGTAGCTTCCACCAGATCCCGCACCAACTCCTCGAACTTGGCGCGGGTCAGCTCCACTTCCAGGTGTTTGGGCCCGGAGTCGTCGGCGGTGATAAAGGGCAGGTTGATGAGCGTAACCTGGGTGCTGGACAGCTCAATTTTGGCCTTCTCGGCCGCCTCCCGCATCCGCTGCAAGGCCATACGATCCCGCGAGAGGTCGATCCCTTCCGTCTCCAAAAACTGGCGGGTGAGCCAATCGACAATTCTTTGGTCGAAGTCATCCCCCCCCAGGTGGTTGTTGCCGGCGGTGGCTTGCACCTCGAACACGCCGCTGCCCAGTTGCAGCACCGAGACGTCGAAGGTGCCACCGCCCAAGTCGAAAACCAAGATGCGCAGATCTTGATCTTGTTTGTCCAGCCCGTAGGCCAGGGCGGCTGCCGTCGGCTCGTTAATGATGCGCAGCACCTCCAGCCCGGCAATGGTGCCGGCATCTTTGGTGGCCTGCCGTTGGGCATCGGTAAAGTAGGCAGGAACGGTGATCACGGCCTGGGTCACCGGCTCCCCCAGATAGGCTTCCGCATCGGCCTTCAGCTTCTGCAGGATCATGGCCGAGATCTCCTGGGGAGTGTAGGCGCGGTCTTGCACCGCCACTTCCACCATGTTGTCTCGGCCAGGGATCACTTTGTAGGGAACCCGCTTCCGCTCTTCTTCGGTCTCGGCAAAGGTGCGGCCAATGAAGCGTTTGATGCTGAAGATGGTGTTTTCCGCGTTGGTAACCGCCTGGCGCTTGGCCAGTTGGCCCACCAAGCGGGCGTTGTTTTTGGCAAAGCCGACGATGCTGGGGGTGGTACGCCCTCCCTCGGCGTTGGTGATCACAACGGGCTGGCCGCCTTCCAAAACCGCCACACAACTGTTGGTGGTTCCCAGGTCAATCCCGATGACTTTACCCATAGCCCCCTCTTCCGGTGCCCCAAGTTTTAACCCAAGGACGCAGTTCCACGGATCTTAAAAGCATTCTGCCCAGGATCCCGCAGAAACCTTCAGGCAGTGCTTCTGCATCCGTAGCTTTACTGTAGCCTTTCTGAAGACAGATAGGCTCTACTTGTCAAGGTTCAAGCGAGCAGTTTTGCTAAGAGTTTGCAGCACTTTGGGAAGAGGCAGAGGTATCTTCGGGGCCGGCCCCCTCGCTTTGGGGAGAGGGTGCAGGGTTTGGGCTGCCTGCCGAGACGGCTACCATGGCATGACGGATCACCAAATCCCCCAGCTTATAACCTGGCTGATATTCGACGGCTACCACATCTTCGGGATAGTCGGTGCTGGGTTGACGGGCGATGGCTTCATGTAGGTTGGGGTCGAAGGGATGGCCCACCGACTTCATGCGGGAGACCCCCATCTTTTTGAGAGATTCCACCAGCAGGCGGTAGACGCTCTGGTAGCTGTTGTGCAACTCCCGCTCGCGGTCGGTTTCCAGTTTCAACTGGTGCTGGGCCCGCTCGAAGCTGTCCACAACAGGCAAGATCTCCAGCACAAATTTCTGCCGTTCTTTTTGGCTGAACTCTTCTTTTTCCCGCTGGGTACGCCGCCGGTAGTTTTCAAAATCGGCGTAGAGGCGCAGGTAGGCGTCTTCTTTTTCTTTGAGCTGCTGGCGGACGACTTCCAATTCGTGCTGGAGCTGCTTCAGGGCTTCACCGGGATCTGGAGATGGCTCGGTGCCGGCTTCTGCGGAGGAGGCACTGGCTTCTGCTTCGCTGTCTTCCAAAATCAGCTTCTCCAGTTCTGCCTCCACGTCGATCTCTTCTTCCTGCAGCTCAGGATAGGTATCTTCTGGGGCCATCGGTTGCTTCTCTTCAGCAGTCATGGGTTATGTCGACAAGCGTGAGCAATAAGCAGTAACGTCGGGTGCCCACAGTTTGGCAGTCTCAAAACCATCGCCGCCATTAGCCAAACTGGGCTCTGTGCTGATCGTATTCTACCGACTCCTCTACCAGCCAGTTAAGGTTCCTGTTGTTCTAGCCTACCAGCAAGCTGTCCTGAGGCTGGCCCAAACACTGGGGAAAGTAGATCTCGGCCAAGTTGGGAATGAGGTGCCAGTTGTGGCTGTAGATGGGCTGGATGGGGGAATGGGTGTGAATGTGGCGGGCGAGAAAGTCGCGGATACTGTCGGCGGAGATCCAGAGGGTTTGGGCTTCTTGGAACATGCTGTAGCCCCCCCCACCGCCGGCGCGGTAGTGGTTGATGGCCAGGCGAAAGGTCTGATCCGGCTGCACCGGTTGGCCGCGAAATTGTAAGGTCACCAAGCGCTCGCCTACGGGGCGGGTGAGATCGAAGCAGTAGTCGATGCCGTGGTAAAGGTCGAAGGTGTAGCCTCGTGCTTCGGGGGCCACGACGGCAGCAGGATCGGGGGGAAGATGATCGGGATCCAATTGGCGAAAATACCCAGCCGTCTGCTCAAGAGCGCGTCGCAAGATGTCGCCGGTGATCTCCAAGATGCAGAGGGTGTTGTCGTAAACGGTGAGGCTGTAGGCGTCTTGCAAAAAGATGGGGCCCGCTGCCAGGCCGGCACTGCTGCAGATGTTGACCAGGGAGAGCTCCGCCGAGAGGCTGGCCTCCCGTACCGCCTGCAATTGGGCCTGATGCAGGAGCTCTGCTAGGGGATTGGCCCCCAACCGGGCTGCCAGCCCACCGCGATAGGCACAACGGGCCTGCCCAATGGGCTGACGGATGTAGCGCAAGGTGGCCTGATGATAGGGCTCTGTCAGGGCCAGGAGTTCGGGATCGGGATGGATCCCTTCTGCAGCCAGCAACTGGGCGGTTTTCCCGACAACTTGCCAGCGTCCGCCGTGGCGCTCCAGCTCCAAAGACACGTGGGAAAGGTGGCTGCCCCAGTAGCCGGGCTGCACCACCAGGGCCTTGGCCCCCCCCAGGCCGGCGATGGTCTGATGGGTATGGCCGGAGAGAATGACGTCAATGCCCTCCAGCTCTGCCAGGGCCAGCAGCTCGTTTTCCCCCCTCAGGCTTTTGTTGCTGGTCCAGCCGGAGCGATCCGGGTTGTGCCAGTGCTCTGGGGTGCGCAAAGGGGGCAATTGGCTGGGGCCGCTGTGCAGAATCAGCACCAACACGTCCACCTGGGGCCGCAGCAGCGACAGGTAGTGCTGGGCAGTTTCCAGCAGGGGGGCAAAGCGCAGCCCCGCGATGTAGTCGGGCCGCTCCCAGGTGTCGATGCGGGGGGTGGTCAGCCCCAGCAGGCCGACACGGATCCCGGCCACTTCTCGGATTAGATAAGGCCGAAACAGGGGATCCCCATTTTGGCGGAGGATGTTAGCGCACAGGGTGGGACAGCGGAGATCGCTCACAAAATCCTGCAGGACCTGGGGCCCAAAGTTAAAGTCGTGGTTGCCCGGCGTGAAGGCGTCGTAGCCGAGGGCGTTGAGGGTATGGGCCATGGGGTGAGGGGAGACCCGCTCCACCTGAGCATAGTAGGTGCCCAAGGGGGATCCCTGGATCGTGTCGCCGCTGTCGATGAGCAACACCGGATCCGCGCTGGCTGCTCGCACGCGCTTGATCAGGGTGGCCAGCTTGGCCAAGCCGTGCTCTGCGGTGCTCCCGGCAAAGTAGTTCCAGGGATGCAGGTTGGCGTGGAGATCGGAAGTGTGGAGAATTGTTAACCGCATTCTAATATCATAACCGAAGCGAAAACTCCCATCCAAGCTCCCGTTTTCTGGGGAAGGGGGCTGTCACCTCAGCAAAAACAGCACCTGCACACAGCCCACCAAAAAACCCAGCAGCCCCCCCAAGTTGACGATGGCCTGCAGTTCTTGGCGCACAATTTGTTGGATGGCCTGCTCCAGGTCGGCGGGGGAGGTGGCGTTCACTTTGTCGGCAATCACCTGATCCAAGTTCAACACCGGGATCACCTGCATCATCAGGGATTCCAGATCCCGCTCCAGGTAGCGCTCCAGGATCAAAGCCAGGTCGGCGCTGATCTGATCGATGGAGGTGATCAACGCCTTGGAGTTGCGCAGGCGACCCAACACCAGGCTGGCCACTTTTTCCCAATCGATGCTCTCCCCCAGCCCTTTGATAACCTCTGGCCCTTGGCTGCGCAGGTAATCTTGGATCCCATCGCGGAGGGCACGACGCAACTGACGTACGGCGGAAACCGGCAGGTTTTGCAGGGAGAGGTTCTGCAGGATCTCGGTCAGGCGGCGGGGGGCGTTGATGTCTTTGAGCAGATCTTCCAAGATGGCTTCTGCCCCTTCCGGCTCCTCCAGGCAATAGGTGCGCAGGCGCAGTAGGGCGTTTTTGAGGCCAAACAAGTTGGCCACCACCCAGTAGGAGCCGGTGGCCCGCTCGCGAAATTCTTCATCCAGAGATTCGATGTTGCGATCGGTGAGAAAGTCCACTAGGTTCTGCCGCAACACCTTGGGGGGCAGCGCCTGCTTCAGGATCCACTCCGAGAGCTGCCGGGCTTGCTCAGCGTTGAGGCGCAGCTCCAGCAGCACCTGGTCGAACAGTTGGTTAATCGGCCCCTCCAAAAAGGTCTCCTGGCGGGCAAGCACCTTCACCAGGCGGGGCAACGACTCGTTAAACAGATCGGCCAAGATGCGCGCCAGCACCTGCGCCGTTTGCTGCTGTTGCTCGGGGTTTTGCAGCCGATCCAGCGCCACCCCCAGCAGCCAGCGGATCCCTGCCTGCATGCGCTCGGTTTGCAGCAGCTTGCGGGCCAAGTTGTGCAGCTCCTCTGGCGTGAGCAGGGATCCCATGATGGTCTTGGCAATCTGCTTGGCCAGGCGGGGCTGGTTCTGCGGGATCAAGCCGGGGGTGAAGGGGATGCGCCAGCCGAAAACCCGGTAGGGGCGATAGGGCCGGAAGAGCATCTTGATGGCGATGTCGTTGGTGAAATAGCCGATCACCAGCCCAGCTAAGGGGGGCACGAAGTAGGTCCAAAGGGCCATGGAGCAAACTTGGGGGGGATCTTCTCTACTCTACCGACCCGCCCCTGCTGGCTTCTTGTCAAGGCTATTGGATGATCAGGCTCTCGCTCAGTTCCAGCTCCACCAGCGTATTGGGCTGCAGCGTCACCACCCGGTCGATGTTGGTACTCCCTGCAGCAGCACCCGCCAGGCCGCCGGCCAAGATGGGCAAAAAGCCCCATCCCCCCGTGAGCACTCCCAAGGCCAATCCGCCCGCCGCCCCATAGCCCGCCCCACGGGCGACGGTAGTGCCCACGTCGGCGTTGCGATCCAATCCGACCGGGAGGGGTGCAGACTGGCCTCTAATGAGATAGGTGGAAGAGCCGATGGTGAGGCGGTTGGCCACAAAGCGGCTGCCGACGACCCGCTCTTGGGGATCGGCGCTCTCCGACTCCCGACCAGAAAACTTGAGTTCTCGGTAGATCGGCTCAAGAGTGCCCCACACCACGCTCCCCGCCGGGATCACCACCTGGCCAAAGCGATCCAGCACCGGCTCCGAAACTTCTAGGTTGCCGTTAATGGCCTGGTAGGGCTGGAAGGTGATGGGGCGGTAGACCGTGAGGAGAATACGGGTGCCGGCGGGCAGCTCGCCCCGCGCGGCCCCGGCCAGATTCCCCCCTGGACTGAGGTCGGGCCGCCGTTGGTAGGAGTAGGCCTCACCTGGCGGAGCCTGTCCACCTGGGGCCGCTTGAACGGGCACCACCGGGATTGGGGCCGGGCTCGGATCCCCCGGTGGTGGGATGGGATCCCCGGTGAGCGGCATTTGCGGCACCTGAGGCACCGGTGGCAGGGCTTGCGGAGCCGTGGAGCCGGGCGGGTTGCTGAGCAGAGGCAGGGTGGGGACGGGATTCGGCTGAGGAGCTTGAGGAGTGAACTCGAACTGCTGGGCAACAACTGCAGCCGCCGCCGCAGCCCACAACATCCCACTCACCAGCCACCCAAAGCCAACCCTTTGCCACGACGGCAAAAACGGCTGCAACGCTGAGCTCATGGATCCCGTCCAGTCACAACTGGCAGTAGCTTAACATCCTGACCAGCTCGTGCCCACTAGATTTAGTAGAGGTTAAGGGGGCGGCGGCCCTTAAAACACTATTGAGACCTGTTGAAGGCCTGGACTGGGTTTTCCCTAGGGGCTAGGGGAAGGAGAGGGGGAAGGCTCCCCGCCAGCCTGTGGACTCGGCGTGGGTGTGGGTTCTGGAGTAGGGGTAGGTGTTGGAGTCAGCGTGGGCGTGGGTTCTGGAGTAGGGGTAGGTGTG
>NZ_JANSJI010000128.1:0-1512 GCF_047462475.1 Synechococcus sp. H55.11 | reverse complement strand
CGGCTCTTCTTTCTCTGGGTTGATCCCTACCTTTTCCCCGCAAGGGGACGGAAACTTTAGGATAGTTGCCGAGCTCTGCATGGTTTTGGGTGAGTTGATCCCTACCTTTTCCCCGCAAGGGGACGGAAACGACCGTCCCCCCCAGGCCCAAGAGCCCTAGGCCCAGCAGGTTGATCCCTACCTTTTCCCCGCAAGGGGACGGAAACTTCCGCGGTCTGACGTCCCAGGGAGTTGAGGGGGCTGAGCAGTTGATCCCTACCTTTTCCCCGCAAGGGGACGGAAACGCTACGTTGGCGTAGCCTTTGCCGAGCTGAATGGTGTTATGTTGATCCCTACCTTTTCCCCGCAAGGGGACGGAAACAAAGCCACCAGGTCTTCGTCCGCCACCGGCTTGGGCGTTGATCCCTACCTTTTCCCCGCAAGGGGACGGAAACGGCCGGCGGCAAAGATTGCCGCGGCCTTCAAGGGCCGGCGTTGATCCCTACCTTTTCCCCGCAAGGGGACGGAAACACGCACTTTAGTATGTAGCCGTCGATTGTTCTTGCGTTGATCCCTACCTTTTCCCCGCAAGGGGACGGAAACGCAATTCGGGAGCCAGTAGCTCCCGTCGCTTAGGAGCATTAGTTGATCCCTACCTTTTCCCCGCAAGGGGACGGAAACAACTTGGCGGCGGCCCGGCGGAACGCCATCGCCTCGGCGTTGATCCCTACCTTTTCCCCGCAAGGGGACGGAAACTCTTCGGGGGCAAAGAGCCAGTCGTCGTCGACGGGTGTGGCCGTTGATCCCTACCTTTTCCCCGCAAGGGGACGGAAACGGGTGCAGGGCCAAACGGACCACAAACCCTTCTTCGTTGATCCCTACCTTTTCCCCGCAAGGGGACGGAAACGCCTCCAGAGGGATGATTTGGGAAGAGGATTTAATCCCGTTGATCCCTACCTTTTCCCCGCAAGGGGACGGAAACTGTTGTCTGGCAAACAGCTTGGCCGTAATCTCATATTGGTTGATCCCTACCTTTTCCCCGCAAGGGGACGGAAACCCCGTCGGGCAAAACGACCCGAGCGTTCTGCAAGAAATGTTGATCCCTACCTTTTCCCCGCAAGGGGACGGAAACGGGTGATAGGTTAATCTGATGATGAAACCATCCTCAGGTTGATCCCTACCTTTTCCCCGCAAGGGGACGGAAACCGCAGATTCTCTATCTTGAGCTCGAGAAACTTCATCTCGTTGATCCCTACCTTTTCCCCGCAAGGGGACGGAAACCCGTAGAGCTCTGGGTTAGCCACGTCGAAGGAGCCGGTTGATCCCTACCTTTTCCCCGCAAGGGGACGGAAACTGCCCGTCGGGCAAGACGACCCTGGCACTTTGCAGGAGTTGATCCCTACCTTTTCCCCGCAAGGGGACGGAAACGATCCTGCCCGGTCGCTTAAGGGAACCAGGCGAGGGTTGAGGGTTGATACCTAGGTTTTCCCCGCAATGTGTCGGAAACGACCATCGAGGGAAGGTCCGTGAGGA
>NZ_JANSJI010000127.1:0-1531 GCF_047462475.1 Synechococcus sp. H55.11 | reverse complement strand
CTCCTTCTTATTCCACGTTGATCCCTACCTTTTCCCCGCAAGGGGACGGAAACGCAGGCTTGGGCAGACTCCAGGGTGTCGAACCCCAGGTGTTGATCCCTACCTTTTCCCCGCAAGGGGACGGAAACCTGGCGGGGTCCAGACGGGACGGGGCAAGAGAGTTGGCTGTTGATCCCTACCTTTTCCCCGCAAGGGGACGGAAACGCGGGAGTCGGAGACGTTTGGTGTGCAGTTCTACGAGTTGATCCCTACCTTTTCCCCGCAAGGGGACGGAAACCTTCTGCCATCTTCTTCTCAGCCTTTTGCTGTACTGCGCGGAGTTGATCCCTACCTTTTCCCCGCAAGGGGACGGAAACCTTCTGCCATCTTCTTCTCAGCCTTTTGCTGTACTGCGCGGAGTTGATCCCTACCTTTTCCCCGCAAGGGGACGGAAACCCAGCGAGCTGGGTGGTAGCTATGTACCAGAAAGCCGTAGGTTGATCCCTACCTTTTCCCCGCAAGGGGACGGAAACTCCCTCCTGGCCACTTGCACAACCAGGTCGATATCTTTATAGTTGATCCCTACCTTTTCCCCGCAAGGGGACGGAAACGCCACGTTGTACCAGGGCAGGTACTGGATTGTCTGGCCACCTTGCGTTGATCCCTACCTTTTCCCCGCAAGGGGACGGAAACGGAGATTATCCCGGACGGTGGCATGAACAATTCGAAGCTTCGTTGATCCCTACCTTTTCCCCGCAAGGGGACGGAAACCCGAACTCCCGCTGCTGTGACTGGCGGGTGTAGGCCACCGTTGATCCCTACCTTTTCCCCGCAAGGGGACGGAAACATCGGCGTGGATCCCACCATGGGCCCGCACCGGCTGGGGTTGATCCCTACCTTTTCCCCGTAAGGGGACGGAAACGTTGGGTCGTACTCGCCACTTTCGGTCTGTTTGTCCTCGTTGATCCCTACCTTTTCCCCGCAAGGGGACGGAAACGCCAGTTTTTATCCAGGCAACAAAATACAACTAATACCCTGTTGATCCCTACCTTTTCCCCGCAAGGGGACGGAAACTCGGGTGCTCGATCCGGCTGGAGTAATAGTAGGAGCCGTGTTGATCCCTACCTTTTCCCCGCAAGGGGACGGAAACCCACATGGTGATTCCACCACCAGTCCCTGAGCCTCGAGGTTGATCCCTACCTTTTCCCCGCAAGGGGACGGAAACCCGAGGTGCGCACCATCGACCCGCAGCTGCAGGAGCTGGTTGATCCCTACCTTTTCCCCGCAAGGGGACGGAAACTTGTTTAACGTTTGATTCATGTTCCCCTTCTCTTCTTTGGATGTTGATCCCTACCTTTTCCCCGCAAGGGGACGGAAACCGGATGTTGATTGCTGTTCCAATAAACTTCGGCATCGTTGTTGTTGATCCCTACCTTTTCCCCGCAAGGGGACGGAAACGCTCCTGCAGGAAGAGCAGGCGGTCTTCGTCGCGGGCCGGTTGATCCCTACCTTTTCCCCGCAAGGGGACGGAAACTAGGCACCTTGGGCAAAG
>NZ_JANSJI010000126.1:0-6286 GCF_047462475.1 Synechococcus sp. H55.11 | reverse complement strand
CCCCGAGCCCCCCCGCCCCCCCCGCCAGGCGCCGGCGGCGCCCGGGGGGGTGGGGGCGCCGGGGTGGGTGGGGGGGGGGGGTGAGGGCTGGGAGAGGGGCCGGGGGTGAGGGTAGCGGCGCAGATACCGACTCCTTAGATCCACCACAAGCAGGGGATCTGGTGCCATCCCAGCTTGAGAAGCTGTCCTCAGGAAAGAGCTTTGGGAGTGACCTTCAAAATGGTGGAACGGGATCTAGACGGAGCTGAACCATTCGCCTGGGGCTCCTTGGCCATCCCACCGCCGGTGGAAGCTGCTTGTGCTCCGCGCCGCTTCCGCAGGCCAGCCGCCTCGGCCTGCTGGCCTGTAACGCTGGAAGCAGTCTTCGCTTGGGTTTTGCTTGCAGCGGAGTCGGCTTTGCCGGTTGAGCGGCTTTTTTTCTTGCCATCGGCAGCAGAACCTTCTTTTTCGGCCAACACCTGCAGGGCCATTTCCAGGGTGACCGCTTCGGCAGGGAGCTCCTTGGGCAAAGAAGCATTGACCTTGCCATGTTTGACATACAGCCCGTAGGGGCCGTCGTGCAGATTGACCGGCTCGCCGTCCTCAGGATGGGATCCCAGCTCGCGCAGGGGTTTGGCCGAGCCGCGCCCACGGCCTTTTTTGGGCTGGGCCAGCAGCTCCAGCGCCCGCTCTAGGCTGATGGTCAGCACATCCTCATCGGCGGGCAGAGAACGAAAATCCCCGTCGCAGACCACGTAGGGGCCGAAGCGGCCAATCCCTGCTTGCACCTTTTTCCCCGATTCCGGGTGCTCCCCCAACGTGCGGGGCAGGCTGAGCAACCCCAGGGCAATCTCAGGGGTGACCTGCTCCGGCTTTAGCCCTTTGGGCAGGGAGGTGCGCTTGGGCTTCTTGTTCTCCTCCGACACCTCCCCCAATTGCACATAGGGGCCGTAGGGACCCTGGGGAATCACGTAGACCGGCTCTTGGGTTTCCGGGTGGAAGGTGATGGGCTTGGGGCCCTCCTGTTTGCGCTTGATCAGCTCCGCTACATGTTCGGCGCTGAGATCGGCGGGGGGAATCTCCTCCGGCAGGTTGGCGCGCACCTCTCCCGATTCAGTCTCTACTGCTACATAAGGGCCGTAGGGGCCGATGCCGATCTTGACGGGCAGGTTCTCCAGGTGAATGGAGCGGGCCAGGCCAGAGTCGATTTCCAGCTCGCGCGCCTTCACCTGGCCTTCTAGGCCCTGCTCTCCCAGAAAGAAATGGCGCAAATAGGGCAACCAGTCTGCCTGGCCAGAAGCGATGTCATCGAGGGTTTGCTCCATCTCGGCGGTGAAGCGGGTATTCACCAAGTTGGGAAAGTATTTTTCCAGCAGCTCGGTCACTGCAAAAGCGGTGTAGGTGGGCACGAGGGCATTCCCCATCGACCTCACGTAGCCACGGCTCATGATCGTGTTCAAGATGGTGGCGTAGGTGCTGGGACGGCCAATGCCCTCGCTTTCCAACACCTTGACCAGGGAAGCTTCCGTATAGCGGGCGGGGGGCTGGGTCTCGTGGCCGACGGGTTCGAGCTTCCGGCAGCGGAGGGGATCCCCCTGCCGCAAGCGGGGCAGATGCACCTCCCGATCTTCCAGAGCCGCCTCCGGGTCGTCGGATCCCTCCACATAGGCGCGGAAGAAGCCGGGAAAATCGATGCGCTTGCCGCTGGCCCGAAACACCGCATCGTCCACCGCGATGAGCACGATGGTGTGGGTCTGTCGTGCTTCGGCCATTTGGCTGGCGACGGTGCGCTTCCAGATCAGGTCGTAGAGGGCCAGCTCCTGCCCTGTGAGCGGGGTTTGGCTGGGCAGGCGAAACTCCGACCCGGCGGGACGAATGGCCTCGTGGGCTTCTTGCGCCCCTTTGGTTTTGGTGGTGTACTGGCGCGGTTCGGGGCTGAGGTACTCCTTGCCGTACATCGACTCCACGCAGGCGCGGGCGGCGCGGATGGCCTGTTCCGACAGGTGTACCGAGTCGGTGCGCATGTAGGTGATGTAGCCCTCTTCGTAGAGCTTTTGGGCGATGCGCATCGTCTGCTGGGCGGACAGGTGTAGCTTGCGGTTGGCCTCCTGCTGCAGCGTGGAGGTGGTAAAAGGAGGGGCGGGCTTGCGGGTGGAGGGGCGCTCTTCGACCGAGCTGACGACCCAAGCTTTCCCCAGCAGGCGATCCCGTAGGGCCTCGGCCTGGGCTTGATCCAACAGCACCACATCCCGCCCGGCCATGAGCTGCCCGGTGCTGGGATCGAAGTCTTGCCCGCCGGCCAGGCGCTTGCCGGCCAGGCTCACCAGCTCTGCTGGAAAGACGCTCTGCCGCTCCTGCGGGGAAGTGCTCGGTTGCAGCTCCGCCTTCAGATCCCAGTAGGAGGCTTTTTTGAAGGCGCGCCGCTCCCGCTCCCGATCCACCAAGAGCTTGACCGCCACCGACTGCACCCGCCCTGCTGAGAGTTTGGGGGCAATTTTTTTCCACAGCAGCGGCGACAGGGTGTAGCCCACCAGGCGATCCAAGATGCGGCGGGTCTCCTGGGCACGCACCAGTTGCTCGTCCACCTGGCGGCAGTTTTGCAGCGCCTCTTGAATGGCCTCGCGGGTGATCTCGTGAAACACCATGCGGCGGGTGGGCACCTTGGGTTGCAGCACCTGTTGCAAATGCCAGCTAATGCTTTCCCCTTCGCGATCCTCGTCGGTGGCCAGGATCAGCTCGTCGGCTTTCTTGAGGGCTTCCTTCAGTTCCTTGACCACTTTCTTCTTGTCTTTGGGGATCACGTAGAGGGGCTCGAAGTCGGCGTGGACATTGACCCCCAGGCGGCTCCACTCTTCACCCTTCAATTCTTCTGGGATTTCAGATGCCGAATCGGGGAGATCCCGCACATGTCCCATCGAGGCCTGAACTTCGTACCCTGCGGGCAAGAATCCACGGATGGTGCGGGCTTTGGTGGGAGATTCGACAATGACCAGCTTAGGCATGATGATGTTGTTGTTGGCAGCAATTGGCTGAGGTTGCCAGGGCCAGCGTACCCCACAAGAGGTGCTTAAAATAGATGGCCTACTTCTCTGGAGCCTAGCAAGTCTATCTGCGCTTGACTAGCGGTCATCGGCGATTGATTCCAGGGATCTGCCCCCACCTGGCTCTTTGTACGACCATGAAACTGCATCATTTTTCCATTCGCACTGCCGATATTTTCCGCTCCATCGCCTTTTACGAGGGGCTGGGCTTGGCTGTGGAAGAACGCTTCACTGCCGGGATCACGTTGGCCTGCTGGATGCGTGGTCCCTGGGGGCGCCTAGAGCTGATGCAGGTGCCCCAGCCCCAGCCGGCTCCCGATCCCTTTGGGGATCCCCACTATGTGGGCTACTACCATCCCTCTTTGGAGATCGGCCCTGAATGGGGATCCCTGGCCGGCTATTTAGAACATCTACAAGCGCAAGTCCCCCTTACCCTGCTGCTCCCGCCCCAGCTCCAGCAGATCGGCCATCAAACTTATGAGGTAGCCTTCATCGCCGATCCCGATGGCCTGCCGATTGAGTTGCTGCGTTTGCAGG
Source organism: Synechococcus sp. H55.11 (assembly GCF_047462475.1). Taxonomy (NCBI): domain Bacteria; kingdom Bacillati; phylum Cyanobacteriota; class Cyanophyceae; order Synechococcales; family Synechococcaceae; genus Synechococcus; species Synechococcus sp. H55.11. The sequence continues at coordinate 2,729 of NZ_JANSJI010000126.1, read as the reverse complement.
GATCCCCGGAATCCCAGCAGTTGGGCAAGGAAGGCTGTTGAATTTGCCGTTGGGTGGGATCCTGCAATTGGGCCTGAAGCTAAGCTGGTAAGGCCTGTGGGGAACTTGAGCAAGGATGGGTTGGCTTGTTTACTGAACTGGCGATGAAAGCTCAGCTTCCGGTTACCGTCTTGACGGGCTTTTTGGGCAGTGGTAAGACCACCCTGCTCAAGCGCATCCTGCAGGAAAAGCATGGGCTGCGCATTGGGGTTATTCTCAACGAGTTTGGCGAAATTTCCATCGATGGCGAGCTGGTCAACCTGCCCGAAGAGGGGCTGATGCAGCTGAGTAATGGTTGCCTCTGTTGCACGGTGCGGGCAGATTTTGAACGGGCAGCCCGAGAGCTGCTGCAGCAGGCCCAGGCGTTGGACTACCTGGTGGTGGAAACCAGCGGGGTGGCGGATCCCAGGCAGGTGACGGAGCTGTTTGTGCAAGAGACTTTTCATGAGGACTTGCGCCTCGATGGCGTGGTGACCCTGGTGGATGGGGCCGAATACTGGCACAACTTCCGGCGCTCGCAAACCGCCGCCCACCAGATCAGCAGTGCTGACATCCTGCTGCTCAACAAGGTGGACTTGATCACCCCTATCGAACAAGAGCAGATCCTTGCCGATCTGCGCCGCTACAACCCCGATGCCCCTTGCCTGCTCACCACCCATGCCCAAGTCCCCCTGACCCGCATTTTGGATGTGCATGCCTTCCGTCCAGAAGGGTGGGATCCCAAACTTCCCGATTTGGAAGCCGAGGCACACCCTAGCCATCACCTCGCAGAAGACGGGATCCAATCGGTGAGCTTTCAACTGCAGCAGCCGCTGGATTTGATGGCTTTTCGCGACTGGCTACAAGACTTGCCGGAGACGATTTTTCGCGCCAAAGGGGTGCTGTGGGTTGTGGACGAGCCGCAGCGGGTTATCTTTCATCAGGTAGGCCAGCGGCAAACCCTCTTCTTGGAACGGGACTGGGATGTGGAAGAGCCTCGCCTGTCCAAAATTGTGTTGATCGGCAAAGGGCTAGAGCGAGAACAGTTGGCTGCCGACCTCAGCCGGGTCGCCGCTGGTTAGGGATCCTCGTCATGGCTATTTTTTCAGTTCGTGGATGGGGTGAATTGGGATGGCTCGCAGCAAGCTTTCGGAGCAAGAACAACAGCAAATTGTCAGCGCCTACCGCGGCTCAGCAGCGACCGCCGTCGAATTGGCCGAGCAATTTCAAGTGAGCGTCACCACCATCACCCGCGTGTTGAAGGAAAATATCGCTGCCGATGAGTACCAGCGGTTGATTCAGCTCAAACGCTCGGCTGCCCGCCGCAAAGACATAGAGGAAAAAGTGGCCGTTGGCCAGATCGCAGCTTTGGAGCAGCAGCTCTTGCCGCTGTCTCCATCTGGGGATCCCCCCGCAGCCGCCACACCCCCCAATGGTGAAGAGCCGAACACAAACGACGCACCCATCGGCGGGATAGAAGAGTCTTTGCCAGAACTGCAGTTGGCGGCTGAGCTTCAGGAAGATCTAGAAGATATCGACGACGAGGAGGAAACCGAAGAAGACAGTGACCTCGAAGACGAGGACGACTCCGACTATTTCCCAGAAGACGAGCCGGAAGCAGACCACCTCGCCGATCCCGGCTATCAAGTTCAGGTGTTACCCCTGGAAGAGCTCACCCCGCCGGAAACCTGTTATGTCGTTGTTGACCGCTACCAGGAGCTGACCACTCGCCCCCTCAAGGAATTCTTTGGCCCCGGATCTGTGCCCGTCGAAGGGATCGATAACGCCAATACGCTGCCCATTTTCGACAACCACAAGGTGGCCCGTCGCTTTTCCGAAATGAGCCGCCGCGGCAGCAACACCTACCCCCCCTATCGGGTGATCCAGTTTCCCGGCTACATTCTGGACATTGTGCGCACCCAATTGCAAAAAAAAGGCATCACCCATCTGCTCGTAGATGGGCAGATCTACAGCCTCTAGGTCAGTTGGGCGGCAATCGCTCTCAACAGGTGGGTTTGGTCGATGGGCTTGGTTAGGTAGGCGTCAGAGCCGAGCCGTAGCCCTTGTTCAATGGCTTCTTGGGAGGTTTTGGAGGAGAGAAAGACGAAGGGGATGTGGGCCGTGGACTGATCCCATCGCAAGGCATCTAACACGCCATAGCCGTTCAGCTTGGGCATGACCACATCGCACAACACCAAATCCGGCATAAGCGCGCGCACCATCTGTAGGCCTTCCTCGCCATCGGTGGCCGCCACCGTGTCGTACCCAGCCCGCTGCAACACCTTCTGCAGATAGGTGCGGATAGAGGGTTCGTCTTCAATCACCAAGATGCGTTTGGACATGTGGCTTCGTAGACAAGCAAACGATAGTCTCCCCCAACCTGTCGGGCTGGCTGTCAGCTTCAACCGAGAGCCCAGTTGATGCGGGAACGAACAGAGAAGCTATAAAGGCAGCATAGGAAAACTCTGAGGAAAAAAACTCCGCCAAATGGCTCATTCTGGCACCCCAACCCTCTGCAGAAATCCTGATACGGTGCAGAACCTCCTTCCTCATCCGCAGATTTGCGCTTATGGTCATTATCAAATAGCAATGAAACGTTTCTCTCCGTCTATCCCTAACTCCCCTCTCCCTCTGGGAGAGGGGCAGGGGGTGAGGGCTGGGAGAGGGGCTGGGGGTGGTCGCGTGAGCGGCGCGGAGCGCTTGGGCACCTC
>NZ_JANSJI010000125.1:0-1541 GCF_047462475.1 Synechococcus sp. H55.11 | reverse complement strand
TGTTCTCCTAAGCCGCAGAGCTTGAGATGACAGCCGGCGGGAGTACAGGTGCGTCTTGCCCACGCCAAAGCCGACACCCCCATGCTGTCGAGCAGCGTAACCTGGCTTAGATCCAGTAAGAGGTGTTTGGGTTTCTCGGCAAGAATTTGGCCCAGCTCTTTCCGCACCAAAGCGGGATCCAGCTTTCCTGCCGGAAGCTTGACCAGGGTGACAAGGGATCCCTTGGGGCTGAGCTGGGTGGAAACATCCACAAAGGGCTGAGAAAGTCAAGGGCGGGAGCCACATTGATTCTGAACCAAAGCCGCCGGGTTGGGTTCTGCCAGGCAACTTTTTGTTTGATGTAGGAAGGTAGCTCCAATGGATACGCACGGGATCCCGATGGGGGATGCGGCTGCCCTGATTTTGCTGGCCCTGCAGCTGCCAATGGTGGCGGTGTTGCTGGCGCGGCTGCTGCCGTCTTTGTGGCGTCCTTCCCCTCTGCCCCCTGGCCAAGCGGGGATCCCCTTCCCGCCGGGCCTGGTCAGCGTCCTACTGCCCACCCTCAACGAAGCCAAGCGCCTGGATCCCTGCCTGGAAGGGCTGCACCGCCAGGGAGCGGTTGTGCGCGAGGTGCTGGTGGTGGATAGCCGCTCCCAGGATGGCACCCGCGAGAAAGTGCTGCAGATGGCCGAGCGGGATCCCCGCTTTCGCCTCTTGACCGACGATCCCCTGCCCAGTGGCTGGGTAGGTCGTCCCTGGGCGTTGCACTATGGATTTCTCCAATCGGATCCCGCCTCTGAGTGGATCCTGGGTATTGATGCCGATACCCGCCCCCAGCCGGTCCTGGTAGAGCGCTTGCTGGAAACTGCCCAGGCCAACCAGCTGGATCTCATCACCCTGGCGCCGCAGTTTATCTTGGAGCACTGGGGAGAAGCTTGGCTGCAGCCGGCTCTTTTGACAACCCTGATCTACCGCTATGGGGCGGCAGGGGACACGGCTGCTCTGCCGGAGCGGACGATGGCCAATGGGCAGTGCATGTTGGTGCGCCGCTCGGTGCTGGAAGCCATGAACGGCTACACGCTGGCGCGGGCTTCCTTTTGCGACGACGTCACCCTGGTGCGGCAGATCGCGGCAGCCGGCTTTAGGGTAGCTTTCTGCGATGGTCGGCACCTGCTCAAGGTGCGCATGTACACTTCTTTTGGCGAAACTTGGCGGGAGTGGGGCCGCTCCCTGGATTTGAAAGACGCCACTCCCAGAGCTCAGCTGTGGGGGGACATCGCCCTGCTGGCGCTCACCCAAGGGATCCCGGTCTTGGCGGTTGGGGGGCTGGGGATCAAGGCCGGGATGGGGTTGCCCTTTTCCCTAACAGAGCAGGTTCTGTTGGGGCTAAACCTAGGCCTACTCGCCCTGCGCTTGGGCGTGCTGGCGGGCATTCGCGGCTCCTACCAGGATCCCCCCTGGACATTCTGGGCTTCGCCGCTGGCCGATCCCTTGGCTGTCCTACGGGTGATCTTGTCAGCCCTCAGTCGCCCCCGCTCTTGGCGCGGGCGCACCTACTAGTC
>NZ_JANSJI010000124.1:0-1548 GCF_047462475.1 Synechococcus sp. H55.11 | reverse complement strand
GGGATCCCTATCGACAGGGGCTGAGGCTTTGATTGGGAAATCCTAGCATTGTTGCTGAAAAAAGCAGCTCGATTGAGCCGCTCCGAAAGACCTATACAACACTGAACAAAAGTCCACTTTTGTCTAGGTTGCTGCTTTCTTCCTGCTTCCACGACTCATACCTAGTCGGCGAACCAACCGCTCCGAAAGACTTACACAACGCTGAACAAAAGCGGACTTTCGTTCAACTTGTTGCTTCCTTCCTGCTTCAACGATTCATACCTAGTTGGTTGCCCAACCCCGGCAGAGGAATCTCCACAGGCGTAACTTCCCCTGGAGCTCAGGGTAGTTTGATACCATTTCACCAGGTTGTGGGAGGCATTTAAGTCGCGGTCTATCACAAAACCGCATTTTTCGCAGCGAAACACTCTCTGGTGCAGTGGTATCTTTTGCTGATGACCACAGCGAGAACACAATTGGCTAGAGGGATAAAACCTATCCGCTACAGCCAATTGACAGCCGTAGAGCTTTGCTTTGTACTCTAGCTGTCGCTTAAACTCATAGAACCCACAATCGGCAATGCTGCCCGCCAACTTGGGGTTCTTCACCATCCCCGAAACGTTCAAGTCTTCTATAACCACGACCCGATACCTCTTGGCTAGGTACGTGGTCAACTTGTGCAGGTTGTCTTTGCGCAGGTCGGCAATTCTCTTGTGCAGCCTGGCCACCGCCATCGCTGCTCGCTTTCGATTTCTGGAGCCCTTTTGCCTGCGGCTCACCCTTCGCTGCAACCGCGCCAGCCTCTTTTTTGACCTTCGATAGGCCTTTGGGTTGGGAAAGGTCTTGCCGTTGGAGCAGGTGGCCAGGTTGTGGATCCCAAAGTCCACCCCAACCACCTCTCCGTCCTTCTCTGGCTCTGGGGGGGCAGGGGCCTCGAACTTGAACGAAATATACCACCGGTCGGCTTGGCGGCTAATCGTGACGTTCTTGGGAGACGTTGCAGGTAACTGCTCGTGGCACTTCAGCCAACCTAAGACGGGAACCTTGATTCGGTTCCCTGAGATTTTGATGGATCCTTCCAGGTAGAAGCTGTCATGCCTACCCTTCTTCTTGAACACGGGGAAGCGCCCCAGCCCCTGGCGCCACCTCTTGATTCCTTGCTCCAAGTTTCTCAGGGCTTGTTGAGGCGCACATTTCGATACCTGGTAGTACCAAGGGTTTTCCTTCTTGACCTCTGCCACCAGCCGCTTATGTAAGTCGATGGCTGTAGGGAGCTTGTGCTTGTTCTCCAAGGCTTGCTTGCAGATTGCCAGGCCCCAGTTGTAGGCGTGCCTGGCCACGCCTGCGTGCTGGGCAGCCAGGGTCCTTTGCTTGCTATTCAGGTCTAACGCTGTCTTAAAGGCTAGCAACACAGGCCACCTTCCATTCGCTGCTACAGGATAGCACCTCTTTCTGAAAAGTGAACGATGTTAACCCTTAGCCCAGCGTTTTTCAGACAAACCATGACTAGAGGCGAGCCCCATCCCCAAGATTTTGGCTATTTTGGTGATGCGAGGCTCTCTCCCGGTG
>NZ_JANSJI010000123.1:10621-24883 GCF_047462475.1 Synechococcus sp. H55.11 | reverse complement strand
GCCCTTCACCTTCCCCGCCCACCGTCCCCGTTGCCCAGCCCCGTCCGGCCCCTCGCTCCAGACCAGCCGCTGCCGGCCCTCGTCCCGGCCAGACCATGCAGGAGCTGCTGCGCCGTACGCGCGAACTGCGGGGAGATTGAGCCATGTCTGCTTCCGAAGACAAAAAGTCGCTGTTGAACACCGTTGTCCACTTCTTCAAAACCCTGGCAATGGGGCGGCCTTTCCCTGCTGGGCCCACTGCCCTCCTCAAGCCCCCCGACCCTCCCCCGCCCAAGCGCCCGGTGCGCCTGCGGATTACTTGGCCGGGAGAAGCTCCCCAGGTGTTTGTCCTGCAGGGATCCGACATTCTGGGTCGCAGCCAGACAGTGGCCACCATCCGCATCCCCGCCCCTGCGGTGAGCCATCTGCACGCCTGCGTTCGCCCGCGTCCGGGTTGGCGTCTGCCCGGCCTGGGGTGGCGGATCCCGTTGCCCCCGATTCTCTACTGGCTGGGGTGGAACGCCGGTCGCTACCAACTGGAAGATCAAGACTCCACCAACGGCGTCTTTCGCCTCAAGCCCTTTGGCGGCGCCGAGCGGGTGCGGCGGGTGATCCTGCGCCATGGCCAGCGACTCAGCCTTGGCCCGCCCCGGGATCCGGAGAGCGTGTTTATTCAAGTGTTGGATCCACCGCCGCCGCAGGTGTACGGGGTGCGCGGCTGCCTGATCCTGATGGCGCTCTTGGGGCTGGGGGCGAGGATTTGGATCGGCCACGAGTGGAGCAAGTTCTCAGTAGAACCGCCGCTCGCCGCCGATCGCAACCCCCTCATCGTCCTGGCCGGGGATCGGCAAACCGAACTGCGCCGCCACCAGGGGGATACCTACCGGGAGCTGCCCAACCTGGAGGCCTTCGGCCCGATTCTGCCCAAGGTGGTGGTGGCCGCCGAAGATCACCGCTTCTACTCCCACTTCGGGGTCGATCTGCTGGGCATTGGCCGCGCCTTTTGGGTCAACCTGCGCTCCGGGGAAGTGCAGCAGGGGGGCAGCTCCATCAGCCAGCAACTGGCCCGCACCGTGTTGCGCGACTACACCGGCTCAGGCAACACCTTTGGCCGCAAGCTGCGGGAGGCTGTTGCCGCCCTCAAGCTGGAGCGGCGCTACAGCAAAGACGAAATCCTCACCCTCTACCTCAACAACGTCTACCTGGGCAACGGCATCTACGGCTTTGAGACCGCCGCCCAGTTCTACTTCGGGATCCCCAGCCGCCAGCTCAGCCTTTCCGAAGCCGCCACCCTGGCCGCCATCCTGCCTGCTCCCAATGCCTTTAACCCCATCGCCAACTACGATGCCGCCGTGCGGGGCCGGGATCGGGTGTTGGATCGCCTCAGCGAGCTCCAAGTCTTCCCAGAAGAGGAGATTCGGCGGGCCCGGCGCAGCCGCCTCACCCTCAACCCCAATCTGCGCTCCCAGACCTCGACGGTTGCCCCTTACTTCTACAGCACCGTCTTCCAGGAGCTGCGGCAGCTTCTGGGCCAAGACCTCTCGGCAGAGGGCAACTTCATCATCGAGACCACACTGCATTTGCCCTACCAGCGGCTGGCGGAGCAGGCCCTGGCCCAAACGGTGCGCGAGGCGGGCTCCCGCCTGGGCTTCAGTCAGGGTGCCCTAGTCAGCCTCGACAGCCGCAACGGCGAGATCTTAGCTCTCGTGGGCGGGATCGACTACAACGCCAGCCCCTTCAACCGGGCTACCCAAGCCCAACGGCAGCCGGGATCCACCTTCAAAGTCTTCACCTACGCCGCCGCCCTCAGCCAGGGGATCCCGCTTTCGCAGGTGCTCTCCTGTGAGCCGCTTACTTGGGGCAACCTCACCTTTCAGGGCTGCCGCTCGGGAAGTGCCCCCATGGACTTGGCCCGCGGCTTGATCCTCTCCGAAAACGTAATCGCCCTGCGGCTGGCCCAACAGGTGGGGCTGGAGCAGGTGGTGGCCATGGCGCGGCAAATGGGGATCCAATCCCCCTTGCAGCCCTATCCTTCCCTGGTACTCGGCACGATGGAGGTGAACCTGCTGGAGCTGACCGCGGCCTTTGCTCCTTTGGCCAATCGCGGCCTTTGGTCCAGGCCCCACACCATCCGCCGCATCCTGGATAGCAGCGATTGCGCCAACCCCGACGACTTTCGCACCTGCCGCGAGATCTACCCAGGCCGCGAGGATCCCCGCTCGCAGCGGCTGGTTTTGTCGGCAAGCGTCGCCCAGCAGATGACCGCCGTATTGCAAGGCGTGATCCGCTCCGGCACCGGCACCGCCGCTCGCCTTGGGATCGGAGAAGCGGGCAAAACCGGCACCACCACCGCCAACAAGGATCTGCTCTTTATCGGCTACACACCCAACCCGCCTCTGGTAACCGGCATTTGGCTGGGCAATGATGACTCCAGCCCAACGCGAGGGAGTAGCGGCATCGCCGCTCAAACTTGGGGAAGTTACATGAAGCAAGTCATTCAATAGCTCGCCAAAGCCAATCAGACAACTCCACATCCCGACAACTCGACAAATAGACGCTTTGCCTCCCTCACCCCCAGCCCTCACCCCCGGCCCCTCTCCCAGAGGGAGAGGGGAGTTAGAGCGGCGCGTCCGCGACAGCGTTGCGGAGCAATAACGACGTGGAGAAACGTTTCATTGCTATTTGAAATGGCTATAAGCTGGAAAAGGCTGTAACCTAAGCCGATTAAGTCTTCGGGCTGTTGTCAGAACTGTCTCTGAAGTCCGAGTAACAGAAACGGGGAAGATCAGCAGGATTTGCGGAGAATGGTCGCGATCTGGATTAGGGCTTCTTGAAACACCTCTCGCTCTGGCTGACCTTGCTTGAGCTGGTATTCCAGTTGCAAAAGTTGCTGCATTGCCTTCAGCAGAGCTGCGCTTTCCAGGGATCCCACCTCTTTCTGTAAAAAGTAAACTCGGTTGGGGTTGGCGATCTCTGCTTTTTGGGCGATGACTTTGGGATCCCGTTCTCCCTCCTCCAGCAGCAGCCGTACCCACAGCCAGGTGCGGAATTGGCCCACCAACACTGCCAGGATCTTCAGGGCCGGCTCGTTGTGATCCAGCAGATGGGCCAGGATGGGCAGGGCCTGATCCAAGTTGCCCTGGCGCAGGGCGGCCGCCAGTTGAAAGCTGTTGTAGGCGCTGGCGGGAACCAAGGCCTCGATTTGCTCAGGGGAGATGGGATCCTCTTGAGCGGCTGTAAACAGAGCCAGCTTTTCCAATTCCATCGCCAAGCGGCGGGAGTCGTTGCCCACCGCCTCGGCCAACTTCTGGGCTGCCGCCGGGCTGAGCTTGAGATGCCGTTGCCGGGCTTCGCTGTATACCTGTCTAAGAATGCCCTCTTCATCCCAGGGAGGCAGTTGGGGAAACTCGCGGACGATGGCCACTTTCTTGAGGATTTTGGTGGATTTGAGGCGTCCGTCCGGCTTGCTGCTGCTGGTTAACAGCAAATGTGTCGTGGGGGGCAACTGGGCCAGGGTGCGCTCCACTGCTTCCCACAGCTCTTCCGGGCAATGTTGGGTGAGTGTCGTCTCCTCCAGCCAAACCAGGCGGGCGTTGGATCCCAGGGGCGGCGTCATGGCCTGGCTGAGGCCGACAAGCGTCGATTCCGGTGGCAGGCGATCGTAATTAAAAGCAGCCCAATCGGGATCCAGCACTTGATCCCGCAACTGCTGCACCGCCTGCATCAGCCGATAGGTGTCATCTCCCCAGTAAAGGTAGACGGGCATAATACCCTAGCTCCCTCATCAACGCTCTGGCTGGATCCCTGGCCAACCTGTTTGATTGAGGCGGCTGCAGATCCCAGCAAGTTGCTCAGCCTCCGCAGAGCCGCCACTGCAACTGGTCTCCAGCCCTTTTCCGTGGTTTCTCTAGGCGTTATTTTACGTAAATCAACGCGCATGCTCCCGCCCTTTGTCCGGGATCCCCCAGAAAAAACCGGGCCAGGTTCAAGCCTCTTCCCTCTCTCTGAAAAAAGGTGCCAGCTTTGCATGATCTTTGATTTGGCCCTAGCTTGGCAAATTCTGTGTTCCCACTGAAGAAAGATCATCAATCTTCTCCTAGATTGAGCTTAGGGATAGGCATCGGGAGGGGGTCGCGAACGATGGACACCATTGGCGAACTGGAGTTCAAGGTACAGGTTCTGGCTCGCTGCCTGGGATCTGCTTTGGGTTTAGGCCGTCCTACCCGTGTTCAGATTCATTATTGCGATCCTCAAACCTTGAATGCAGACAAATCGGGATCGGTGATTTCTCCTTTCAATTCCCAAGAAGTTAAGGGATCTCAGTTTCGCCCGTTGGCCTCGGTTGCCTAAGTGATGTTTCGAGCTTGGTCTCGATAAGGCTATCAAAATCTCTGGATACCTCTCGGCCAAAAAGAGACGGGTGGGCAGTTTAATGGGGGGATAATTCCCCCCAAAGTTGTTTCGTCTTGGGCTGCCTCTAAAACAACCAGTCCTGAAGCTAAGCCCAGGAAGAAAAGATTAGCCTTCTAGAAAGGGGATCCCTCTTGCCTTCCCGCCCTTGCTCCTGTCCGCTGGGGATATAAACTCGGAAGATGAGCTGAAGCCTAGGGTGTTGGAAGGAGTCATGCAACGAGCAACGCAAGCATGGCGCGGCCTGCTGCTGCGGGATTTCTCTATCGAGTCCTGGTGGCAGGGCAGCCTTTTGAGCCGAGTGTCGGGATCCCTGCGGCAGTGGGGCAAAAGCAGCCGGCTCGTCCAAACCTTGGATTGGATCGGTTTGGGCCTGGTGCTGCTCTACTGGTTTTTTTCGGCCCAAAGCTCCACCGGCATCCTAGGTCTGATTTTGCTGGCTATGGCGGCGCTTGTGGTCTTGGGCTGGCTGGTGGAAACCCCGAATTGGCTGCCCGTCCATCTGCCCCTAGGCCTGTTTTGGGGCATAGCCACCCTGGCCACAATCCTGTCGCCGGTTCCCTATGCAGCGCGGGACGGCTGGCTGAAGTTGACGCTCTACCTGGCCGGCTATCTGCTGCTGCAGCGTCTGCTTCGCCAACTGCAGTTCCGGGATTGGATCGTCGGATCCCTGCTCTTGGTCAGCTTGGGGATGGGGGTCTATGGCCTGCGGCAATACTTTTACGGGGCTGCCGAGCTAGCCACCTGGGTGGATCCGGAATCGGGCTTGGCAGGCCTGACGCGGGTGTACAGCTTTCTGCGCAACCCCAATTTGTATGGGGGCTACCTGGTTCCGCTCCTCCCTCTGGGGCTGGCTGCCATTTGCATCTGGCCGGGCTGGGGGATCAAGCTCTTGGTTGGGTTTACAACCGCCGTCAACTTCATCTGCCTGATGCTGACCTACAGCCGCGGCGCCTGGATTGGCGGCCTAGCAGCGCTGGGAATGATGGCGGTGCTGCTGGCGCAATGGCAAACCCCCCACTTGCCAGCCCGTTGGCGACGTTGGACGCTGCCGGCTCTGTTGGGAGGGGGGGCAGCCACGTTGTTGCTTGCGATCGTAACAGTACGCCCCCTGCGGCTGCGGGCTCAGAGCCTCTTTTGGGGACGGCTGGACACCAGCAACAATTTTCGCCTCAACGTCTGGGCCGCCGCGCTGGACATGATCCGCGACTTTCCCATCTTGGGGATCGGCCCCGGCAATGTCGCCTTCAACCGCGTCTATCCCCTCTACCAGCGGGGCAACTTCAGCGCCCTTGGGGCCTACTCGGTGCCGCTGCAACTCGCCGTGGAGACAGGCTTCATCGGATCCCTGGCTTTTGCCTGGTTTTTGCTGGTGCTCTGGGATCACGGCTGGAGAGGCTGGAACACTTTGCTCAGCTCCCGGGATCCCGAGGGCCTGTGGGTGGCAGCAGGCTTAGCGGCTTGCACGGGCATGATGGCCCACGGCCTGGTGGACACCATCTGGTACCGTCCCCAGGTACAAATGCTGTGGTGGCTGGCGGTGGCCCTCGTCACAGCCAGTCTGGGTTCTCCTCGATCCTCAACGGCCGCTGAAAGACCCAGCTCGTGAGATGCCGGCGCGGACTTCTTAGAGTGGCCCGGGCTTGGCCTTCTGGTCTTGACGAGAGCAAATCTAGAGTGGTAGGCATTCTCAGTAGAGGAACGAAAATGTATCTAGATTTACAATTTGCAGGTTTTAGTAGTGTTAGAAATTAGCGGAATTGCTGGGGATATGGGAGGCCAATGAAAAAGATCGAAGCTGTAATTCGGCCCTTCAAGCTAGATGAGGTGAAAATTGCCCTGGTCAACGCCGGCATCGTCGGCATGACGGTGAGCGAAGTGCGGGGTTTTGGTCGACAAAAGGGACAGACCGAGCGCTATCGGGGATCCGAGTACACGGTAGAGTTCCTGCAAAAACTGAAGGTGGAGATCGTGGTCGAAGATGACCTGGTGGATACGGTGGTCGAGAAGCTGATCGCGGCGGCTCGCACCGGCGAAATCGGGGACGGCAAGATTTTCATCAGCCCTGTCGAGAAAACCATTCGCATCCGCACCGGCGAACTCAACCAGGACGCCCTGTAGAGAAGGTGAAGGTCTTGGAGCCTGGGTAGCTCGACCCGAGTCCCAGGCTGGCTTGCAGTGGGCAAATGAGGGATTTTTGCCCTATCTACTAGTGCGTTGTGAAAAGTACCGTCACTTTAGGTAAGTCGAAAAGCATGTCTACAACGATGATCCAAAAGCATAAGAACCCGCTACCTCAGCGGCTTGGGCGACTGGCCAAGTGGAGTCTAACTGCTGCTCTGACGATTTCGCTGGTTTTCCTATTGGGCCAGGGGAGTGCCTTCGCCCAGGACGCGGAAGTCGTACAGGAACATGCTGACATTGTCTGGACGCTGGTGGGGGCAGCCTTGGTGTTCTTCATGCAGGCGGGGTTCGCCATGGTGGAGACGGGCTTTACCCGCGCCAAAAATGCCGCCAACATCATGATGAAAAACCTGATGGACTTTTGCATGGGCTGTTGCGCCTTTTGGTTCATCGGGTTTGGCCTGATGTTTGGAGAAAATACTGGCTTCTTTGGCAGGAGCTGGTTTGCTTTCAGTTGGCAGCAAGCCCACGAAGCAGGGGATTGGCCCTTCACCTTCTTTGTCTTCCAGATGGTGTTTGCCGCCACCGCTGCCACCATTGTTTCCGGGGCCATGGCGGAGCGCACCAAGTTCGTGGCCTACCTCATCTACTCTGTCGTCATCTCTGGGCTGATCTACCCCATCTCGGGGGGCTGGGCCTGGAATGGTCTCTTCGGCGACTACAACGGTGGCACTAGCGGCTGGCTGGAAAATCTGGGCTTCATCGACTTTGCCGGTTCGGGCGTAGTGCATTTGGTGGGGGGCGCTTCCGCCTTGGCCGGGGCCATGGTGCTTGGCCCTCGCATCGGCAAGTACGGCCCCAACGGCGAGCCGCGGGCGATTCCCGGCCACAACCTGCCCCTGGGGATGCTGGGAGTGTTTATCCTCACCTTGGGTTGGATTGGGTTCAACGCCGGCTCGACCACAGCCGCCAGCCCCGATATCGGCTGGATTGCCATGAACACGCTGCTGGCAGCTTCGGCAGGGGCCATTGGGGCGATGATCACCTGCTGGGCGCATTTTGGCAAGCCGGATATGACCTTTGCCGCCAACGGGGTGCTGGCCGGCTTGGTAGGGATCACCGCTCCTTGCAACACTGTCCACCCTCTGGGAGCTTTGATCATCGGTTCGGTGGCCGGGATCCTGGTGGTCATCTCGGCGGTGATTCTGGATACGGTGCTGAAGATTGACGACCCGGTGGGCGCCGTTTCGGTACACGGCACCTGCGGTATTTGGGGGGTGTTGGCAGCAGGGATCCCTTGGTTTGCCCACGCCGATTCAGGGGTGACCTGGGCGCAATTTGGGGTACAAGTTGTGGGCGCTCTAGCCTATTTCTTCTGGCCTTTCCTCACCTGCTTGATCCTGTTTTTGATCCTCAAGGCAACCGTTGGCCTGCGCACCAGTGCCGAAGAGGAGCTGGCCGGCTTGGATGTGGGCGAGCATGGTAACGTGGCCTACCCGGATTTTGTGATTGCTTCTGCCGAGTTGGATCAACCTTGAGGCGGCACCCCGGCTCTGAAGGGGATCCAGCGGCACCAATCGCCACTGTCAACGATGAGGAGGGCCAAGCCTGGCCCTCCCTGGCTGTAAACTGGGATGCGGTTGGATGCACTTTTGGATCCCATGCACCTGTTGATCCCGGCGGCTGGCAGTGGCAAGCGAATGGGGGCGGCGGTCAACAAGCTGTTGTTGCCGCTTTTGGGCCAGCCCATCTTGGCTTGGACGTTGCAGGCGGCGGATCGGGCCGGTTCCATCGAGTGGATCGGCATTCTCTCCCAGCCCGGCGATTGGCCGGCCATGGAGCAGATCCTGGCGTCCATCGAGCTGTCCACGCCGGTGCAGCTTCTGCAAGGAGGGGCGACGCGGCAGGAGTCGGTTTACAGGGGGGTGGAGTATCTCTATGGGCTGGGAACGGTGGAGCGGGTGCTGATCCACGATGGAGCCCGCTGCTTGGCCACCCCTGAATTGTTCGATCGCTGCAGCGCCGCCTTGGAGCAAGTGGACGGCTTGATTGCCGCGATCCCTGTCAAAGACACGATTAAAGTGACCGCAAGCGGCCCCAAGGGGATCCAAATCCAATCGACACCGGAGCGCAGCCGGCTGTGGGCAGCCCAAACGCCCCAGGGCTTTCGCCTGTCGTTGCTGTGGCAAGCCCATCGGGAGGCACTGGCCCAGGGGTGGCAGGTAACCGATGACGCAGCCCTATTCGAGAAGCTGGGTTGGTCGGTCTATATCGTGGAAGGTGAGGAGTCTAACCTGAAGTTAACCACCCCCTGGGATCTGGTGCTGGCCGAGCAAATTCTACAGCAGCGCCTCGAGCTGGCGCGTTAGCTTAATCCCTTACTCTCTGTCGCCCTCACCCCCAACCCCTCTCCCAAAAGGAGAGGGGAGTTTTGGGGGATCGGCTGCTGTTAGGATGCAGGCTGCTGGGGCGAGAGGAGAGCAGATGAGCGAGGAGACTTCGTCCTACTGGCCTGTGCACATTGTCGGCGCCGGCCCCGGGGATCCCGAGCTGATTACCCTGCGGGGCCAGAGAGTACTCGCGGAAGCAGATGTAGTATTCTACACAGGCTCTTTGGTGCCGGAGGGGCTGCTGACCCATTGTCGCCCTGGGGTGGAGGCCATCGATACACGCGCTTTCACCTTGGAAACGCTGCTGCCCCAGATGGTGGAGCGGGTCAAGGCAGGGCTGCGGGTGGTGCGGCTGCAGGATGGGGATCCGTCTCTTTACGGTGCTCTGCACGAGTTGCTGATTCGGCTGGCGGAGGCCGGGATCCCCTTTGAGATCGTGCCGGGGGTGAGCGCCTTTCAACTGGCAGCCGCCCGTCTGCAGGTGGAGCTAACGGTGCCGGAGCTGGTGCAGACGATTATCCTCACCCGCGCCAGCGGTCGGACGCGCGTGCCGGCAGCGGAAGCCCTGGCCAGCCTGGCGGCCCACCGCGCCTCTTTGTGTCTCTACCTGAGCGCCCGCCATGTGGAACAGGCCCAGGCGGATCTCCTGACCCACTATCCCGCCGATACCCCTGTGGCCATTTGCTACCGTCTGGGCTGGCCGGACGAGCGGATCTGGCTGGGATCCCTGGCGGAGATGGCGGCCCTCACCCGGCAAGCCAGCCTGGAACGCACCGTGCTCTACCTCATCAGTCCCGCCCTACGGGGCTTGGCAGGAGCCGGCTCGGCCCGCTCGCGGCTCTACAGCCCTGACCACGCCCACCTCTTCCGCCCCAAAATTGGCCGGCGGGCCCATTTGTAACAGACTCTTTCAGTATATTGACGGATGACGGCAGGCTGAACATAATGACGATGAGGCAGCAAGATGAGGTCAAATACTTTGGCTTCTGGCTGCAGGGCGCCCATCTTTGCCAAAAGAAGTGGATCCCTTTTGGGGTTGTTGCAAGACTTTTTTTCTCCCTCTTTCTAGCCTTATGCTTATGGATGACTCATCTGCTGCTCGCAGCGTGGAAACCTTGATCGCGGCTTTGCAGAAGGCCCTTGCTCCCCTGCCAAGCCGTTCAGCGCTGAAACAAGATGTCCTTTACCTGATGGTGGAGCTCCCACGGCAGGGATTGTTCAGCCGCTCTATGGTGTTGCAGGGGGTTGCCGGCCAATTGGGGGGCGCGCCGGTGCAGGGAGTCAGCCAACTGGTGGTGTACGGTCGGCTGCAGGGAGAAACGCAGCCGCAGTGGAAAAAAGTCTTCTATTTGTCTTCTGGGAAGAGCAGTGCCGACGCCACGCAGATTGTATTGCCGGACGCTAAGATTTCCGAGATCAAGGTGCTGGATGCCCAAAAACCTGTTGTGGATCCCGATGGCAGCTCTGATTTTCGCAAAGTTAAAACTCTAGAGGCGCCGGTTCCCAAAACCCAGAAAGAGCGACGCTCAGAGCCTGACCCAAGTCAGTCTCCTGCTGCTCATGCCTCTGCACAGGCCCAAGCTGGGATCCCGACCTCTCCGCCCACGACTGCCCCTGCTCGCCCCAGTTCTCCCATCAGCCTTCCGGTCAACGTTCAGGCGCTTGGCCAGCAGTTGCACCAACCTACCCTACGACCCTTCCTGGGGGGAGCCCTGGCTTTGTCTCTCCTGCTGGGGGCCGGGTTGGTGGTGCATTCTTTCCGGCAGCCCGACGTCCCTGCCCGGGCCAGATCGCTGGGAGTAGGGATCCCTCTGTTGCTCCTGGCTGCAGGGGGGGGCTGGCTGGGGTGGAAAGGCCGGCGTGCTGTCAACACCTTTAAGCGAGAGGGATCCTCTGATCCTTTGGCAGAAGGTTTGTCCTTTTTACAGGCCAATCAAGTTCCTGAGGCAGTGGAGCGGTTTCAGGAGGCCCTGTCCCTCACCCAGGGATCTGCTCGAGTCGAGATCCATAGCCTGCTCAGCCAAGCCTGGGTCGAGAAAGGCAACTGGGCAGAAGCCTTGGCCCAGCAACAAAAGGCCCTTGAGTTGGATCCCCACTTCAGCCAGGCCCACCTCCGTATTGCTCAAATTCGCCTCAAGTTGGGGCAATGGGACGAGGCGATCGATTCCTGTTGGTCTGCTTTGGAATTGAACGATCGCCTGGGCCTGGCCCACCACCTGATGGGACAAGCGCTGATGCGCAAGGGCCAGTTAAAGGCGGCAATAGCAGCTTTTCAAACCGCCCTCAATCTCGATCTGGATCCCGACTTGGCCGCTGCTGTGCGGGTGGATCTGGGCTTGGCCATCGTTCATGCGGGGCGTCTGGCCCAAGCCGGCCAGGAGTTCAGCCAGGTGCTCCTCTCCGGCAGCTCCTCCAAGCTCCAGCAGGGCCGCGCCTACTACGGGCTGGGCTTGGTCTTAGCGGCCCAGGAGCAGCACAGCGAAGCCATCAAAAGCTACCAGCGAGCCCTGGGGCTAGTGCCCAGCTTGCCTGAGGCGGTTGCTGCCATCGGCTTGTCCTATTTGGGTCAAAAACACCGCGACGCCTCCGGGCGCAAGTTTGTCTGGCCCCAGCAGGTGCAAGAGGCTGTGCAGCAGTTTGAACAAGCGTTAAGAGAAGACCCAGATTTGCCCGAAGCCCACTTTGGCTTGGGGGAAGTGGCCCGTATCAAGGGGGATCTGAGCTCGGCGGTGTCCAGCTATCAACGGGCGATGCGCAGCAACGGCAGCTACGGCATGGCCCACTATCGCGTGGGATCCGTCTTGGCCCGCCAAGGCAAGCTGGAGCAGGCCATCGATCACTTTCGCTCGGCTTTGGAAATTTCTCCCAACTTCCCCGAAGCCAGAGGGAGCCTGCAGCGGCTTCTCTCCAAGCAGATGGAAGAGGTGCATACCGACCTACTGCCCGTGTAAAGATGGGAGCTGATCGACGCTGAGGGATCCCGGTTGCCGCCCGACAAGATGCGCGCCCGCCTGCGAGAGGTTGCCGCTCCAGCCATGAAGGGATCCCTGCCCACCGTGATCTTGGCCGGATGTGGCTATGGGGCCATCGACGCCTTGCGGGCCCTCAAAGGGCAAGCGCGGGTGATCGCCATCAATCCCCGCCCCTACATCGTCAACTCGGGCATGTCCACGCGGCTGCTGAGCGGTCGGTTTTCCCTGGATCTGGTGCGGATCCCGCTGCTGGAGCACGTTCAAGCCAATGGCGCCCAGTTTCTGCAAGGACGAGTAACCCACATTCACCCGCAGGCGCAAACCCTGACCCTGGAAGGCGCAGGCGGGATCCAAACCCTTGCCTACGATTACCTGTTGGTGAATGTGGGGCGGGAGCTGCGTCCCATCAACGGGATGCAACATGCCTTCGCCATTCGACCGGCAGAGCAACTGGTGGCCGCCCAAACCTGGATCCGGCAGTGCTGGCAGCGGGCGGCCCAGGGAGATCCGACGCCGGGCCTGCTGACCTTTGTGGTGGTGGGGGGAGGTTGCACCGGCACAGAGCTGATGGGAGAGCTGTACGACCTCTGCCGCGAGATGAGCGCAGCAACGGGGATCCCTTTGGCGCGGGCCCGCCTGCTCCTGATCCATGGCCAGGCCCATCTGGTCGAGGGCTTCTCAGAACGCTTCCGCCAGGAGGTGGAAAGGGAGATCCGCCGCTTGGGGGTAGAGATCTGGGCGGAGCGCCGGGTAAAAGCCTTCGGGCCACAGCAAGTTTGGCTAGAGGATGGCAGCGAGCTGGTGGCCCAGACCCGCCTATGGGCGGGTGGGTTGCAGGCGCCCGCCTGGCTGAGAAGCTGCGGCCTGCCGCTGGGGCCGACGGGATCCCTGCTGGTGGATGAGTGCCTGCGGGTGCAGGGGGCAGAGCGCATCTTGGCCTTAGGGGACTGCGCCGACTTTGTCTGGGGATCCCGTCTCTTGCCCAAGATCGGCGTGTACGCGGTGCGCCAGGGGCCGATTGCAGCACAAAACCTGCTGCGGCTCATCCGCGGCCAACCCCTGCTTCCCTACCGACCCCAGGCCACTGTGTTTGTCTGCGTTACGGTGGGAAACCGGGTTGCCGTCGCCGAGAAGGGCAGGTGGGTCTGGCGCGGCTACCTGGCCACGCTGCTGAAAAACCTGTTCGATTGGCTCTACATGCGCCAACGCAAGCCCGTGCGCTGGCAGGCGTTTTTCTACTAAATCTCTACAGAGAACGGGGTTAAGATTAAGTTACAGATTGGCCGGAATGGGCTAGCTTCCTCGGCTTCTCGATCTCGACCCTATCGCCCTTCAACCCTCAAAAGCTCTTGACGCTCTCCGGCCCAAGCAGCGACCAAGCGGGAACAACAATGCCTCTCGATAACCTGCGCGGACTCTATCAGCAAGTCATTCTGGAGCGGTACAAAAAGCCCCGCAACTTCGGCAAAGTGGATCCGGTTCATCGCCACCAACGCGGCCACAACCCTTCCTGTGGCGACACCATCGACCTCACCTTGCAACTGGATCCGGATCAAGAGCGAATTGTCGATATCAAATTCGAGGGCGAAGGCTGCGCTATTGCCCTGGCCTCTGCCGATCTCATGGCTGACGCCGTGCGGGGGCGCACCATCCCCGAAGCGTTGCAGTTGGTGGATCACTTCCAAGCCATGATGCGCGGCGGCGCTGAGTTTCCGCGGGAGCAGCGGGCCTTGAACGCCATGAAGGGAGTTGCCCAATTTCCGGTGCGCATCAAGTGCGCCAACCTGGCCTGGCATGCCCTCAAACACGCGCTGGAATCGCCCGAACCCAGTGGATCCCCGGACAACCCAGATTTTGTGAGCAACGAAAACACCGACTAGGTTTCGCCCTCTGGGGGCAACGTAGGGGATCCCTGTAATCCAGACAACTCCGAGGATCAGGGATGCCAGGATGCCTCTTTGGCTCGGCTGGGAGCCAATGGCCTCAGCAGCAAGCCCTTCAACGCCGCCACTCTGGCCGCCGCAATCGCGGCTCTGCTGAGCTGGGATCCCTGAACCTGCCCCCCCAGATCCGTAGGATCCCCGCCGCTATCCGCCAAATGGCGTAGAAAAATCCTATAAATCGCGTACGTAGATCCTCGGTGTTTTACGTTTTTTTACGGATATCCAGGCTATAATGGGAACGTGAACGTTGGAAATACGGAGGAAACGCAGATGCAAGCTGGTGTCGATCTAACGCTAGACTACCGTACTTACCGCATAGCGGCCCTGTTGAGCGAGAGCTTTTCTTTGGGAGCACTGCTGGGAGTATCCCTCAAGTGGCAGGGTGAGGCCTCTTCTGAGGACGAGCCGCGGGCCGGAGTTTCCCGCCTCTCGCTGGAGCAGATT